>JAQGPK010000089.1 GCA_028293095.1 Chlamydiia bacterium
TTACGGCGCTCGGTGGTCGTATTCCTAAAGGCGTTCTTTGTGTAGGCTCTCCTGGTACTGGAAAAACGCTGGTTGCTAAAGCGGTCGCGGGTGAAGCTGACTGCCCCTTCTTCTCGATTTCAGGTTCTGACTTTGTGGAGATGTTCGTCGGCGTTGGTGCAAGTCGCATTCGTAAAATGTTTGAAGAAGCAAAGAAAAATGCTCCTTGTATTATTTTTATGGATGAGATTGATGCAGTGGGTCGCCATCGAGGTGGAGGCGCAGGCGGTGGTCATGATGAAAGAGAGCAGACTCTGAACCAGCTTCTCGTTGAGATGGATGGTTTTGATACGACAGAAGGTGTCATTATTATCGCTGCGACAAACCGTCCAGATGTGCTTGATAAAGCGCTTCTTCGCCCTGGTCGATTTGATCGTCAAGTCTATATTCCACTTCCAGATATTAAAGGCCGTTTTGAAATTTTGAAAGTGCATGCACGCAAGATTAAACTTGATGCAGGTGTTGAATTGATGACAATTGCGCGTAGTACGCCTGGTAGCTCTGGTGCAGATCTTCAAAATCTTTTGAATGAAGCGGCACTTTTAGCTGCTCGCAAAAATAGAGCTGCAGTCACTGAACAGGACGTTTTAGAAGCGCGTGATAAGGTTCTCTATGGTAAAGAAAGACGTAGTATGGAGCTTGATGAGCAGGAGAAGAAGACTACCGCATATCATGAATCAGGCCATACTATTGTAGGTCTACAAGTCAAACATAGTGATCCTATTGATAAAGTAACTATTATTCCTCGAGGATTTTCACTCGGTTCAACAATGTTTCTACCGAAGAAAAACCGCGTCAGTTACTGGAGAACGGAGCTCCTCGACCAGCTTGCTGTTTTGATGGGAGGGCGCGCCGCCGAGGAAGTTTTTGTCTCAGATATCTCTAGCGGTGCAAAACAAGACATTGAGAGAGCAACTCAGCTTGCACGTAGTATGGTGTGTGAGTGGGGGATGAGCGATCTTCTTGGTACGGTGACTTATGACGAGCGGTCAGAAAGCGGCCAGTATTTGGGCGGAGGAAGTTATAAAGCGAAGCTCTATTCAGAGAAGACAGCACAAGAGATCGATAAGGAAGTTCGTCGTATCATTGATGATGCCTATCAACTGGCTCTTCAAATTGTTCGCGAGAAGAAGGATGCCGTTGAGCTCATGACACAAATGCTCATAGAATTTGAAACACTTGATGCTGAAGATGTCTTGAAAATTGTGAAAAACGAATGGAGTCCAGAAGAAAAGAGAGCGAAGCTCACTCGTAGTGAAGGATTGCATAAAAAACCAGACGCTGCAACTCCACCACCTCCTCCTCAAGATGGTGAGGATAATAAAATTAACGTAAAACCTGACCTTCTTCCAACATAAATATGTGGCGCCTGTAAAAAGTAAAATTTTGCAGGTGCCTATTTTCTCGTAACGTTCTGAAAAAAATAATCCTATTTAGTAGCTGTCAGTACCTGCCACTTTTCATTGGCCAAGAAAAAAAATTCAATACGTTCAAAAAAAGATTGAATAAATTTTCAAATCTGCTAAAAGAAACTTATGTTGAAACATATGAGGATATATATGAAAATTGTAGTTCAAGTAATGGTATGTCTTGTAGCAATGAATTGCTTTGCAGGTTGTGCTTTTAAAACAACAAAGCCTGTAGCCAAAGAGCGCGCTCCGCTTATTAAAAATGAGCCGGATCAAACAGATGTCTTTGCAATTCCTTTAGATTCGAGTGAAGAAGAGGAAAATCAAGAATATAAGATGCTTCAGTCTATTGGAGAGAAAAAGCAAGAGCAAGCTAAAAAGAAGCAGTTAGAAAAAAAGCAGGCTGAGCAAAAAGCGCTCAAAGAATCCTCCAAAGAGGGTTAATAGAAATGTATCTACGTGGATTCTAAAAAAGCTGTTTTTAGACCATGTAGATGCATTATTTTGATACGGTATTGATACAACGTATGATAAACCTATTTTATGAAGGAGTATTATGAAATTTTTAGATACCACAACTTGGGTACTATTAGTGATTGCAGGTGTGAATTTGGGTCTTGTTAAAATTGCCGACACTGATCTTCTCCAACTGGCATTTGGTGCAGGAACAATGCTCACAAAGATTATTTATAGTCTTGCAGGTATTAGCGGTGTGTACAAAGTGTTTTCCTGGTGCATTTGCAAAAGCTGTAAGCGCTAAAGAGGTGACATAAGAGCGCATATTTGCGCTCTTTTTTTATGACTCTAGAACCTCTCACTCTTGCCCATCAAAGCCTTCTCTCTACAAGCTTTTCTCAACTTCAGCTTGATATTTCTGAATACAGCTTTGCCCATCTCTATTTGTTTCGGAATTTGCAGGAATACCAGCTTCTTTTTGCAGAGCAGCTCTTTATTAAAGGAAAAACAACTGACGGGGCTACCTTCTTGATGCCGACCTTGGATATACGGACAGTTGATATTAATCTACTCTGCAAGCTTATCAAGAGTTGCGATTTTATTTATCCGCTTCCTGAAGAGTGGGCTTCATATTTTACAGAGGCAGGTTTTAAAGTAACTTTTTCGGAAAATGATAGTGATTATGTCTATACTCTTGAAAAATTACGGCTCTATCCGGGAAGACATTTAAGCAGCAGGCGCAACCTATTGCATCAATTTGAAGATCTCTATTCAGTAACTGTAGAGGATCTGATTCCTACAGATGCTCTACAGCTTTTAGACCTTTGGCAGACTCATGTGCAGAAAGAGATCGGGAAAACTGATTATGAAGCGTGTAAAGAGGCAATTATTCGCCATCAGGAGCTCCATCTTGTTGGGCGGTTATATAAAGTTGATCAAAAACCTATCGGATTTATTATAGGGGAAGCAGTAAATAGATCTACTTTTGTGATGCACTTTTCTAAAGCTGATACCACATATAAGGGCGTGTATCAATACATGTACCAAGCGTTTGCAAAAGAGTTAGATGATCATGTCCAGTATATTAATCTTGAGCAAGACTTAGGGGATTTGGGTTTACGGCGATATAAAGAATCGTATGGCCCAGATAAACGCATTAAAAAAATGCGAATAAGTCTGTAACCTGTCGTTTTTGACTATTTGTTATTAATGAAGGCATCCGTGGCTTTGTACTAAAAATTCTAAATTCCTATTTATTTTGCTGTGATAAAAATAGAAAGCATGCAAAGATTATTAAAAATTTTTGTTTGCAAAGTTGTGGGAGATAGTGTAAGTAAAGATTAATAGTAAATTTTTACATTAGCTCTATTTTAATGGTGATAAAGGTGCCGAATCAGACTCTTGCTAAGTATTGTGCAATCATTTGGACCGTGCTCTATTGTTTTGTATTTCCCTTTTTACTTCGTAAGGCAATGCTAAGCAGCTATGGGTTTGAAAGTCCCTTAATGACCCATTCTATGGCAATGGCTGTATTTTGCATGAACGTTATAGTCTCTTTCTCGATACCAGTTTGTGTCTATCTTATGTGGA
>JAQGPK010000116.1 GCA_028293095.1 Chlamydiia bacterium
GCCTATTGCAAGCTGTGTCACAAGTTTTGTAATCTCAAAGCTATCTTTCGCTGGTGACTTTTGAAACTTCTTTCTTGCAGGCACATTATAGAATAAATTTTTAACTTCAATAGTTGTTCCAGGAAGACACGTTGTCGATTGAAGACTACTCACAACGCCGCCATGCGCGATTAAAGAAACACCAGTTTCGAGTGCTTTTGAGCCTGTATGCTGCGCCGTTCGTATGGAAATCTCTGAAATTGAGGCAATTGAAGAGAGTGCCTCACCTCGGAAACCCATGGTCGTAAGTGTTGTCAGATCTTCATGCGTTCGTATTTTAGAAGTGGCATGCCGTAAAAGTGATTTTTTAACATCCTCTTCAGACATTCCAGAGCCATTGTCACGTATGCAAATGAGCTGCTGTCCACCCACCTGCACCTCAACAAAAATCTTGGTGGCTCCTGCGTCAAGCGAATTTTCAATAAGTTCTTTTACAACTGAGGCAGGATGTTCAATGACCTCGCCTGCCGCTATTTGGTTAATTGTCTGTTCGTCAAGAAGCTGAATTGTAGCCATAATATTTTTGACTTAAGTTAAGATCTGCAAAATCATCTATATGGTATCATAGTATCTTATTAAGTAAAGGTAGAGTAGAAGTGGATGCCCTAAAATGTGCGCAAGAAATTTGTGAAGCTTTAAGAAATGCGGGCTATATCGCCTACTTTGCAGGTGGCTGGGTACGTGATTTTCTACTTGGTATTACCTCCTCAGATATCGACATTGCAACGGATGCTCTCCCTGAAGAAATCGTAAAACTATTTCCTCATCATGTGCTGATCGGCGCTCAATTTGGTGTTGTCCTTGTCCTCTATGGTAACTATCAATTTGAAGTGGCCTCCTTCCGACAAGATATGCACTACATTGATGGAAGGAAGCCAACACAAGTACTTTTAAAAAGTACTCCCAAAGAGGATGCATTTCGTCGCGACTTTACGATTAATGGCATGTTCTTTAATCCAGAAACTCAAGAAATCTACGATTTTATCGGTGGGAAAGAGGACCTTAAAAAAAAGATTATTCGCACAATTGGAAAGCCTGAAGAGCGCTTTCAAGAAGATCGTCTGCGTATGCTTCGAGCCGTTCGTTTTGCCTACCGCTTTGGGTTTACAATTGATGAAGCAACCAAAAAGGCCATCTCTCTTTTAAGTGGCTCTCTTCTGCCTGCTGTATCGATAGAGCGTGTTTATCAAGAATTTTGTAAAATGAGAGAGGGTCAAAATTTCAAAGAGGCACTTCTTGAGCTCCAGCATCTCCACCTTCTTGAAGCGATCTTTCCCTCTTTACAAGGAATCTCTTCTGAAGCTATGGAAGAGAGACTTTATGGTATCGAAAAGCTTTCAACAAGAGTTCCTACGATTCTTTTTCTTATACAGCTTTTTGATACGAGTGAAACTAAATTCATCGAAACTCTACATCTCTATCTTCGATCCTCTAAAGAGGATGGAAAATGGATTGAGACCTACTTGAAGCTAAAACAGCGATCTTTGAAATCCTACGATCGCTACGAGCTCTCTCACCTCCTCTCTGATCACCATTTTGAAATTGCCTTCGAAGTACTGACTGCCAAAATGACCCTAGAAGAGAGTATGGAGTGGCATAACTGGTATATTCAAACGCTGCATGACCTGGCCTTCTTTGTCCACCTCATCAGAAAAAAAGAACCTCTTATAAAGGCGGCAGATCTTCAAGCTTTAGGTATTCCCCCTGGAAAGGAGATGGGAAGACTTTTAGAAAAAGCAGAGCGTCTATCAATTAATCTCAACCTCAAAGAGAAAGAAAAAATCCTTGAAAAACTACGTGAACATGATCTCAAGCCTTAAACACCCTCTCGTCAAGCATTTAGTAGATTTAAAGCGAGATCGTCATATCCGCGAGCAAGAGCAGTCTCTTCTTTTTGAAGGAAAAAATGCAATTATTGATCTTTGCAGAAATGGCAAAATCCAAATCAAGCGCCTGATAGTAGAATCTGAGGAAATACTTCCAGAGGACCTACATGCAGATGAGGTCATCAGAGTCTCGCGTGGTATTATTGAAAAAATCTCCTCTGTTGAAAATCCAGAAAACTGTATTGCAGAAATTACAATGCCAAAAATGCAAGATCTCTCTAAAAAAAGTCATATTATTGTCTGTGATAGCATTCAAGATCCAGGCAATCTCGGCACCATTATTCGTACAGCCACTGCCTTTGGATGGGATGGGATCTTTTTACTAGAACCTTGTTGCGATCCCTTTAATGATAAAGCCCTACGAGCCTCGAAAGGAGCCACATTTGAGCTTCCCATTCAAAAAGGCGCTTGGAGTGATCTCTCACGCTTTGACCATCTTAAATTAATTGCTGATATGGAAGGAGATGCTCCTGAGCGATACCCGGCGGACCAAAAGCTCCTCTTGATTGTCGGCAATGAAGCGAAAGGAGTGCGTCCTCCTGCTGATTTCCCTCATCAAAAAATAGCTATACCCATGTCAGGACCTATGGAATCTCTTAATGTAGCAATTGCTGCCGGTATTTTACTCTACACATTGAGGCCGTCATGAAAGAGTTTATTCATTATGACGAACATGATTTCTTTGCCCCTTCTCGTAAGGAAAAAAGACTTGAAAGTAAGCTTGCATCCAAACTTGATCGCTCAAAATATAAAAAAACAGATCAAGATAAAGTGCAAAAAGTAGAGCCGACAACCTATTATAAAAAAGGGATTGTCACCCGTATTCACAGCCAAGAAATTATTGTCGACTGCGATGGAAAACTCGAAGTGTGCACCCTTCGAGGAATTTTAAAAAAGGATCGGCAGCGGATGAAAAACCTTGTTATCGTCGGAGACATTGTTTCCATTGATGACAATAGTCAGGCAATTGCAGCCATCGATCCACGTAAAAGTGTTCTTAGCCGTGCAGATAATCTCTCACAAAATAAAGAGCACCTGATTGCCGCAAATGTCGATCAAGTCCTGATCACGGTAGCAGTTGTCGATCCTTCCTTGCGCCCTTCTATTATCGATCGCTATCTCATCGCTGCTACTAAAGGTGGCCTTACCCCTATTATCATCTGTAACAAGTTCGATCTTTTAGAAGATAGGGCTTATCTTGCTGAAGACCGAGAAAAGGAAAAAGAGCTTCTTGAAGAGTGTACCTCTATCTACACGCGAATTGGCATACCCTTTATTCCTGTGAGTGCGACCTCTGGAGAGGGAATGGATCGTATTCGCACAATAATGCAAGGACGCATTTCCGTTTTCTCAGGCCAATCAGGAACTGGCAAGTCATCCCTCATTAATGCTCTTTGTGGACTGGATCTTAAGGTTGGACGAACAGTGCAGAGCTCACGTAAAGGAGCTCATACAACCTCCTATGCCGAGCTCATTAAACTTCCCTTTAGTG
>JAQGPK010000129.1 GCA_028293095.1 Chlamydiia bacterium
CCAAAAATATCATAGATAAAATTATCTATGGGAGTATTGAGAGCTCCACTCGCATACATACGTGTTCGAGGGTGTATAATAGATCGACATCTTGAAGAAGCGTCATACTTGTATTTTGTGGTATTGCCATAACGATCGACTCTCTCAATACAATTTTCTTGATCATTATAGATATTTCTTGTAGTTACTGTATAACCATCATCATAGCACTCTTTAGTAGTGCTAGGACGATTAGCAAGATCATAGGTAAATAGTGTTATCAGGCCTGGTCGCTGTACTTGAATGCAGTTATCATTTGTATCAAAATGATAGTGGGTGGTCTCTCCCAGAGCATTCACCTCTCGAATGCAGTTATCATGGATGTCATAGGCAAATTCTTCAACCTTTGCGGTTGCACCTTCTGTATCTACAAGCTCTCGTTTGAGAAGGTTGCCGCTACTATCAAAAGTCTGTTTTACAGTCGCCGTTAGGTATTCTTTTTGGGAAATGGGATCGTAACGGAACTCATCTATTTGTTCTAAATAGTCTCCTCGTCTCCAGCTCCATTTTTGTTTGATTGTTTTGATGTGACGAGTGGTAATATCGTCTAGCTCATTGGATGTTTTTTTGCTGCCATCATCCACAATTGTCTTGAGAAGTGCTCCAGTTGTCTCATCATATTTAAAAAATTGTCTATGCTGTACCTTGTTGTTTTTTGTAATAAGAATTTTCTTGATATGATTACTGTTCCCGAAGTAGCTGTAGGTAGTTGTAGTGCCATGCTCATCTTCTTGAGAGCGTAGCTGCCAAGGACGAGTTCTTGAAAAAGAGCTCGTTAAGCGATTTTTATTTTTTCCAGTTGGTAATCCTTTTGCATCGAGTGAGATAGAGGAAGTGTGATCAAGTAATGGGATTTTATAAACATCTTGCTGAACAATGGATGCATTCTCATTTTTCTGATACTCATAACGGATTGCTTGGGCAATTTTTGAGTTATTGTTTTGATAGCTTCGGAGTGTGCATCCTTTGAGTGTATGTACATTAGCTTCATCTGCTGCCGCATTCCAGATAAATGTATCTTTACGTTTATCGGGAGCAGCAGCTGCAAGGCCATCAGAAAATTCAATTGTAGAAAGGAGACGGTCTTTGTAGGTATAGCGCGTTGTACTCTTATTGCTATGAATCACATTCGTTGCGTTCTGAGAGTATTCGAACTGATACAGAGGGACGGTGTATCCTGAGGGAGTAATGGCTGCTACTTTGCCATCTGCGGTATAACTCAAATGAATTGAGCGCCCTTCAGGAAACTCTTTTTTCACCAGCCGTCTTTTTCCTCCGACTGGCTCGTAGGTATAGGTGATGCTTTGTTTTTTAATGCGTGTGGCTGAAGAGAGCAGCCCATTTTGGAACGAGTAAGAAACCATCAATTGATCATTCACAAAAGCGTGCGCTTGGTTTTCTTGGTATTGGAAGGTGATAGAGGCGTACAACTTTTCTCTGCTGTCGATGAGGTCAACCGCTTGTAGGTAGCCGTCACGGTTGTAGCGATAGCGCAATATATTTTGAGAGGGGAGTTGCTCGGAGGTGAGTCTATAAAATGTTGTATTGCTGAGAGCAGAGTGATTAGGCTTTGCGCATAAAGGGCCAAGATCAGGCTGCGTGGTAGAAAATTTTTCATAGGTGCGTACCGCTCCATCTGGCAGCTGCAGTGTGATGAGATCTTTGTTAACATGTCCTTTGCAGTCTGAAAAGTGAGCTCTTCCTGTTAGAATGCCGCGAGCTGCATTTTGAATAGGCGTCTCAAATTTAAAAAGGTACTCAGTGGAGTTTGAGGAAGAGACAATGAGCTGAAGGGGAGTGCCATTACTATCGAAGGTGTGTATGAGTTCTTTTCCCGTTTGTGATTGGGTGCCATGAACAAGGGTGCAGTGCGGGAAAAAACGCCATTCTCCCCATTCACTTGTGTAGGTGCGTTTCAGCGCAAGTTCATTAATTGAAGAGATCGCGACATCCTCTTCTTGTTCAAAATACATTCCGGATGTTGTATCAACACACTCGCCGACAATTGCTTGAGGTATGACCTCGAATGGAGAGAGCGGCTCTGCCGCCTGCATTGAGCCAGTTACAGTATAAAAAAGAATGATTACTAAAAATTGAAGAGAAGACAGGATACGCATAAAGCTACTCCCATAAAGAAAAGATGAAGAACACGTTAAGAACCCTACATCAAACCTATTTAAGGCGCAAGCGGAATCTTCCATTTTGTTGTTGTAATCATGATGAGAGGTATTTCACAAAGTGGGCCTTTCCAAAAGCAATCTCATCGTCAAATGCGAGGACCAAGGCAGAGCTTGTATTCATGAATTCACGAATAGGTACTTTTCCTCCTAATAATTGGCTCGCAAATCGCATCAAAGAGGGCGCATGGCCTACCATAAAAATCGTTTGGTTAAGAGCGGGCATAGGAATTTTTTTAATAAGCTCCCTTCCATCTTCATCAATGGCAAGTGTTTTTTCTTCTTCAGTTTTTATATTGAGGATCGTACCTAAGATTTCAGCGGTTTCTCGGGTTCTTTTGGTTGGTGAATAGAGAATTTGGTGAGGTAGTATCCCTTGCTCTTTCAGCTGCTTGCTCATTTTCTCCTGGATGAGACGACCTTCAGGGCTGATGGGGCACATAGAATCGCTCTCGAAGATCCCAGTGTCTCGCTTTGCGTGTCTCAAGAGTACAAGGTGTGTTGTCATTAAAATTCCCTATAATAAATGCGGGTTGCATGGTCTGTTGGTCAGCCGCCAAAGAAGTGGCTGCGAGGCCTGTTGTTACAAATTGGGTCAGAAGGGCGGCATCTTTTGCAGTACTCAATGTTTCTTGAATAACTACCTTACTTATTTTTAGAACAGGCGTTACTTTTTGGAGCAAGTGGCAAATCGTTTCATAGGTGCACTCTACACCACGCATCTGTAGAAAGCGGTCAACAGTTTCCTTATCCTTTTCTATGGTTTGTGCAAGCTCTTTTGGATTTGCAGACAGATTGTCAATAAATTCCTCGATAGTCGTGACAAGCCCTAAGAATGCTGTCATTTCGGTCCATTTATCAAAAGTAAGTGCTTCAAAAAATTTGACGCATTGACGGCTTAACGTAAAGCTCTCTTGCAAAATGACATAGGTTATTTTTACAATGATTTGCAATTTCAAAAAAAATCTTATAACAGAGTGTGGATAGATCGAGAGGTCAGTAATGAAGTGAGGGCGACTCTCTTTGAGCGTGTAATCAATAACCCCTTTTTGCTGCAAAAAACCAATCGGGTGAGGATAGGTTTCGTTCCAAAGAGCTGACATATCACTGCATTTAGAAAGGATTGCATCCTTAGCTTGATTGCAACGCTTAATTGCTTGTATGATCAGAACAAGTTGTGCCCCTTTTCGCACTAACTCTTGCTCTCCGCAAGTTATTTTTAGAAATGCACCTGTTGCAACCCCGGTCGGGTGTTTTTTAATAAGGTCGTAGTTTTCGTAACAAGACAGGTAAAAATGGGCGACTGTAAAAGTGCGAAATGCAGAGCCTAAAGGTCCTCTGAAAGGAAGAAGGTTTTGGACAAATGTTGAGCCCTCTGTTGCTAGCTGGTTAGCAGCTGCAATTGCTAATGTCATGAGCTTTTCTCCTTGTCTCTTTTTTTTCAACCTTATAGAGTTAGGTTCATTATACATTCAAAACCATGTAAATTTTTTATTCAATCAAAAAGTTCTTTTTTAGGTAAACCATGACAGACACAGCAGATCGACCGTTTGACCCAGAGCTCAAGCAGATTTTAGGTAAAGTCGCCAACACTATCAGATGCCTTTCAATGGACGCTGTGCAAAAAGCAGATTCAGGACATCCAGGTCTTCCTATGGGATGTGCAGAGCTGGGCGCCTATTTGTATGGGTATTTTTTACGCCACAATCCGAAAGATTCTAAGTGGTTGAACCGCGATCGATTCATTCTCTCTGCTGGGCATGGCTGCATGCTTCTCTATTCTTGTCTCCATTTGTCAGGGTTTGATCTCTCGATGGAAGAAATTAAAAATTTTAGACAGATCCATTCTCGTACGCCAGGTCATCCAGAGTCCTTTGAAACGGATGGAGTAGAGTCAACGACAGGACCGCTGGGACAGGGTATTGGGAATGCGGTTGGTATAGCTTTAGGATTAAAAATTCTTGGCGAGAAATTCAATACTGAAAAATATAAAGTTTTTGATGGTAAGGTGGTCTTTTTAGCAGGAGATGGCTGTATCATGGAAGGGGTCAGCCATGAAAGCTCGTCATTAGCGGGTCATCTCAAACTTGATAATCTCATCGGTATTTATGACGCTAATAAAGTATGTCTTGATGGGCCAATTTCAGATTGTTTTTCAGAAAATGTCAAAGAGCGCTATCTCGCTTATGGTTGGGATGTCGTCGAGATTGATGGGAATGACTTTGATCAAATCCACGCAGCCTTTACAAAAGCGCGCCAAGCGAAAGAAAAGCCCTTTTTGATTATTGCAAAAACAATTATCGGAAAAGGGTCGCCAAATAAAGCGGGCAGTAGTAAGGCTCACGGAAGTCCGCTTGGTGAAGAAGAGGTGAAGGCGACAAAACTTGCTTTAGGATTGCCGCTTGAAGGATTCTATGTCCCCCAAGTCGTGACCTCATTTTTTGCTAAGAAAGTTCTGAATGATATGACGCTCGAAGATAATTGGAAG
>JAQGPK010000134.1 GCA_028293095.1 Chlamydiia bacterium
ACAAAAAGCGGTCATGGGAAAGCGTTTTGCATGCTTTTTTAAAAATAAGAGCATTTTTAAACCATCGACAGAGCTTTGTGCAAAGGTAGCAATTTTAATCAGATCAGGACGGAGTGCAAGAAGCTGCTTAAAAATTTCTTCAAGATTATCCCCCGTCTTTTCATAGTCATGATACGAGGCAATCAGCTGTACATCTGGAAACTGATGACGCAGCTTTACAAAAAACTCTTGAGGAAAGTGCGCTGGAACGTCCAGATAGACTGGATGTAAAGCTGCAAGTTCACAAAGCAATTCTTTCGTTGGATGGTTGGTCGTTAGAATAAAGGGACGAAAATTTGGTGGAAGTTTTGGCACTCTATCGACTCGTAACTCGATACAATGCCCACTATGGGGAGCCAGATCTTCACAACTTTGAAGAGAGAGGACTATACTCACGATTTACCCATTCAAGAACTTCGTTTAAAATATCTTCATTAACTTCATGACAGGCGAACGCTCCATCTACCACTTCATCCAGTAGTACAAAACGGGGCCTCTTTTTGCCTTCTTTCCCTTTTGTCTTCTTATCAAAGGCTAAAGCTGCCTGCCATTCTTCGATGGAATAGCGGCGCGAAAGTGCAAGTGGCAGGCCAATACTCAAAATCTGCTGGTGGATTGCCTGAATTTTCTCCTCTGGAAAGCGTGTCAGTTTACTTTCTGCCATCATTCCAATCGCAACTGCTTGTCCGTGCGAGATGTTTCCATATCCTTCAAGCGCTTCGATCGCATGGCCAATGGTATGGCCAAAATTCAAAAGATCCCTTGCTTGTGGTGTATGACAAGAGAATTCTACAATTTTCTTTTTATACTCTACACTTTTACTGATCACATCAATCAATGGCTGCGCCTCTCTCCGAAGAAAAGGCTCCAGATCCAGTGAAACACCCTCTAACAGGCTATGCTTAACGATCTCTACAAGCCCATTTTGAAGCTCTATTTGGGGAAGTGTTTTTAAAAAATTCACATCAATATACACAGTTTGGGGCTGGTAGATCGTTCCAATAAAATTTTTAGATTGTATAACGTTGACCCCGTTTTTTCCGCCAATGGCAGCGTCGCACATAGCTAAAAGCGTCGTCGGAAAAATAGTGTAGGGAATACCACGACAGAAGGTAGATGCAATAAAACCCGCCAAATCACAAAGAGTACCTCCTCCCATTGCGATAAGTTGCATGTCTGACTGAAGGTTCGCCTTCAATAGTTCATCTTCTATCCATTCCTTCATTTTTCTTGTCTTCAACCCTTCTCCCCCTGGAAGAGAAAGAACGAATGCGGCTTTTTCTAAAATAGGATGGTTGACTTTATCATCACAAAGTACCACATAAGGAGTTGAGTCTATTTTCGGTAAGAGTTGAGATCCAATCACAATCGACGTTGTGGTTGGTTGAGGGGTATATTGAAGGGTGAATGTTATATCTTTCATATGGCATACTGTAGCTGAACTGCAAAAAAAAGGGTTACTAAAATTGAAAATGTACATCCAGCAAATTCTTCTTTTTTTCTTTCTAACAACGCAGACTTTGTATGCTGCCGAAGACATTCATCAAACACTTGGTAGCCGTTTTCAAAAGGCTGAAGCTGGCGATTTTGTTGTCGTCGAACAAGGGAAGCTCATGACTCTGTTTCATGTGATGGAAACGCATAATAATGAAATTTTTATTGAAGAGATCACAGCCCCTCTTACTAAAATTGCCTCCTGGCAAGAATGGCTCAATGAAGAGGCCCCTCACTATAGCTCTTGGACACAAACAAGAGTTGATCTTACGACAGGAAAGCTGATTTCCCTCTTCTCTCGCTCTCATGGTGAATGGATCCAAAGTGATGCTCTTTTTTCCTTTTTGCCGACACTCTTACAACTTAAATTTATTAAAGTACCTCTTGATGAAAGAAAGAAAGTAGGCCCTGCCCCAATTGCGGGAGAAGAGGAGAGACGCAAACTGTGGCTTCCAAAAATTTTTGTTAATGGAAAAGAGGTCCCAAATGACTGTGATGTATTTCAAGTAAAATGGCCAAAAGATGGAAGTGAACTTTCTGAAAAAACCCTTTCTCTTTATCTTCCAAAGCAAGAAGGAAAAGGACTCTCCTACTTTCCCTACTGGATTGAAATTGCTGGAAAACTAGGCAAAGTTAAGCTTCGTGTTATCGATTCTGGAAAGGGGCTATTATTTCAGGCTAATTCTGTCAACACTTCAGTTATGAACAGAGAAAATAGTCCTCAAAATTAATGCAAGAATTTTCTTTCTCAACAACTTCCCACAACGTAAGATCCTCATTATAAGCACTCTAAGTGATTACCTTTAAATGTTCGCTCCCCTTCTCCAGAGAATACACAAAAAAGTTATCTTCAAGTACTAACAAGTCATCAACAGGAAATCCACAAGAAAAAGCTATTTCAGCTGAAAAATAGGCAAACAAAAAGGAAACATATACAAATGAACTGATGCGTTGGGGATAAAAAAGCATAGACCTCTACCGTAACTGCCTATGCCTCATCTTGAGAACTCATCTTGCTGCGTAAGATGAGTTATAAACATTCTCTTTCCTACGATGTGCCACTCGAGCGATTGACAGTGCAAAGATTTTTTAAATAGGTTTTTAGCTCTGCAGTTGTATCAAACTCTATTTTTCCTAAAGAGGGATTTTTCGGATTTTTAAAGCGAAAGTAGCGAAACTGGTTGTTCGCCTTTTGTTGACAGATGATCGATATATGATCCACCTTGGTATGTTCTTCTTTATCCAGCTTACTCAAGATAAGAGCATCTGGCTGCATGGCATCACGACGCAAGAGAAAGATGGTTTTGAGCTCCATGGCTCGCTTTCGCATCTCAAGCTTCGTATCAAAAAGTTTTTTTTCTGCCTCTACTTTCCCAACAACATCTGCTTTAAACGCCTTTTTTATGATCTCATCTTTAGCTATGAGGCTAAGAAGATGACATCCTGCATTTAATTTAGATTCGAGCATCCATAATGAACGGTATTTATCTTCAAGCACGCGACTAAGCCTTGAAAATTTTCTTCCGATCTTCGCCCCTACTCGACCTATAACGAAAGAGAAAAGGAGTCCTATAATCGGAATTGAGATCCACCAAGGGCTATTGCGAGCAATATGCGCCTCTACCTTGACTCTGATCGCCTGTATATGGCGTATATGCTGACCCACTTCCCGTCTGAGCGGAGCTACAATACACTCTAAATGACCCTGAAGATGCTCGAGCGATTTTGCCGCCAATCCCATCTG
>JAQGPK010000145.1 GCA_028293095.1 Chlamydiia bacterium
ACAAAAACATTTAGCTTTTTTGGACCTTCACTCAGTTGTAAGTATCGCCCTCTCGATCCAAGGCATTTTTCTTTCCAGGGAAGTTGTCCTTATGGTATTGCCTCTTTTGAAAAGCGTTGTCCAATTCTTCGTACGTGTACTACAGGAGCCTGTTTACGTGAGGTCTCTCCTGCAACACTATTTGCTGCTTTTTCGAGCTGGTGGAGTAAGTAAAATACTACTATTATTTAGAAAATATAAAGAATTGACCTAAACAACTCTTCGTTGCATAGTTTGTGTAAATTCGAAAAGTTATGCAGGTTTATTATGACAGTTGCCCTTTATGCAAATGCAGGTAATTTTCAAAGAGCAGGTGTAGCTCCTGAAGAGAGAGCGTCTCAATCATCAAGTTCTTCATCCTCTAGTTCTTCATCCTCTAGTTTTACTTCCTCCTGTGTGACGTTTCTAGATTTAGATACAGCAATGGGACTACATCTTCCTACAGGAATTATCCATGTCATAGAAGAATATCTATTCCCAGACGTAATCCAAAAAATTGAGCAGAAAGAGATTTCATTGAGTCCGGCAAGAGAGAGGTTTTTTGTAAAACTATTGAATACTCCATCAAGACCTCTGCATGGATATGAGCTTGCCTATTTAGGAAAAGCTCTTTTAGGTGGGAGCAAGATAGGAGCGACTGTTAAACTAGGAAGAGAGGGACACTTATTAGCTCAAGCGCTTAAAATTGCGATTTTAGGAAATGGCCTTTCTGTGTTAGATCGCTATGCTTATACCTATAGTTCACAGCCGATTAATACCTATTTTACTTACTTTATTAGTCAGCGATTACAGCACTCCAATGAATTGGATGTAGTTATAGAGAGACATAATGATTGCATATCTGCAATTCAAGCGATCTCGCCTGTTATAAAACGTTTAAAACAAGATGCAGGGGCGCAGCCTCTAAAAACAATCGCTCTCATGCATACCATCCTTTGTTTCATGCATGGAAATTCTGTCCCTTCGGTATAAAAAGCTTTTAATCCGGCTTATCAAAGAAAACTTGTATTTTTACTTTTTCTAACTACTGATTTACTTTGTATGTAATTATGCTGCGTTCGTATTATGATTTTTACACTTTTACCAACGAGGTTGTATGATGACTCTTTTATCTGCTATTAGCCTTCCATTACTTGCAGCTCTTCCACCTGTTGAAGCGATGACAATTGAAGAAAAGGTAGGGCAAACTCTCATTGCTCATTTTAATGGAGAAGAGGTCAATCAGGACGCTCAAACATTGGTTCATGATATACATATCGGCGGCGTGATCTACTACAACTGGGCAAATGGACTGCATAGCCCACAGCAGGTGCAAAAATTAAGCAATGGCCTCCAAAAGTTCGCTGAGAAGAGCTCTCTAAAAATCCCGCTTTTTATTTCTGTCGACCAAGAAGGTGGGGTTGTCGCCCGTTTGACTAAGGGCTTCACTCAATTTCCAGGGAATCGAGCTCTTGGCATTGCAGACGATGCAGAGCTATCTGAGGCATGCGCTTTGGCAATGGGTGAGGAGTTAAAAGCAGTTGGTGTGAATTTTAATTTAGCACCCGTTGTCGATATTGCAAGCAATCCTGCCTCTTACATTGGTATTCGCGCAGCTGGAGATACGGCTGAGAAAGTGATCCGGATTATAAAGCCCCAGCTTGCAGGTTTTCGTCGCGCAGGTATTATCACTTCCTTAAAACATTTTCCAGGCCATGGTGATGTAACGATTGACTCACACCAGGATTTGCCACTTTTAGAAAAATCGCAAGAGGAGCTCCGCGGCTCAGAGCTTGTCCCTTACATGAAGCTTGCAGCCTCAGCGGACACAATCATGACAGCTCATATTGTTGTCCCAGCATTTGATGCAAAAAAATGTGCAACGCTTTCACCCGCCATTTTAGAAGGGCTTCTCCGTGACGAGATCAATTATAAGGGTGTTGTCATTTCCGACTCTCTTGTAATGGAAGGAGTTTTGAAAAATTGTGCATCTATTGATGAGGCGGCGATTATTGCCTTCAATGCAGGCTGTGATATCATTATGCTTGGAGGCAAACAGCTTGTCGGTACCAAACAGCTTGAACTAACGGTAGCAGATATCCAGAGAATATTTGCCTCGATGGTCAATGCCGTACGTACAGGGCGTATTTCAGAAGAGAGGCTAAATCGATCAGTGAAGCGTATTTTGGATCTTAAATCTGCCTATAAAATAGACTCGTTCTCCTATCCAGGAGAGGAGGATATTAAAAAGTATGTGGCAACGAAAGAGCATCAAGAGCTTGCAGCAAAAATTGCTACTCTTTCAACAAAGGTTGTAACGACTCACCAGACAACCCCATATCAGTTGGATCAGAAGAAAGTACTTGTACTAGCGCCTGCCGCTATTCGCGATGTGCTGTTAGGAACGACAATCAAGAGCGTAGGGCGTAATGCAAATCTTTTCTTTACTGAATCTTTAGCTCCGACGGCTGAGGAAAAAGCAAAGGTGTTAGAGATGACGAAGGATGCAGATGCTGTGATTATCTGCTCCTACAACGCCTGGAAAAATGCGGAACAGAAAGCGCTAATTGAAACAGCGATTGATTCAGGAAAGTCGGTGATTGTCATCTCAGTACGAGACCCGCAAGATGCAGAGCTCTTTCCAAAAGCTAGAACGACTATTACAACCTGCAGTCCAACAACTCCCTCTATTCAGGCAGCTCTCAATTTATTGAAGAATGAGTAATTGTTTTTTTATAGTTTGACTGTCAGTTTTTATTAGTTTATATTTATATTGTATTATTAATATAAATGAGGTTAATTATGTTAGCGAATGTAAGTGGTGTTATTAATGCTGTAATTCATAGCGCAGGTGGCTATGCAGTGGGAACTAGGTTTGATAAGCGAAGAGAGCTACTCTCCTATTTTGGACAGGTTGAAGGCCATGTAGCTAAAACAGAAATGGCAAACAACGCTCTTGGAGCAGAAACTCGCCGTACGAAGATAAGCCGAGTATGCGGGACAGCTCTTACAAAGATAGGATATGCTCTAGTAACAAGTAGCGGCTTCATTACAAATCTGAGAAGTTTTATTACTATCGAGAGTCCTATAAATAAAGAACAGCAGTCTTCTAGTTATTGGTCCTCTTCACCAACTAAAGAAAAAGAGCCAGAGTCTTTGTTTGCGACACTAGATTGTGCAACTGTTGGCGCTCTCACTATGATCGTTGGACTTGCAGCTATTTCAGCTGGAGCGAAACTTCATAACTACAGAAACCAAGTGCTCGTTGCAGCTGTACAAGAGCAAGAGCGTTCCCTTTAGTAGGCACATTGGCTTTATAGTCCACAAAGGCGCTGAAAGTCAAGATGCTGTTCCACAAGATCGATGGCTTGCTTAATCTTGGGCAGGTCATCTTTTTGAATTTTTGCAGAAAAAGTCGAAATCATCTTCATCATATCAAACGAGCAGAAGGGCGCATAGAGGATCGGGATGTTTGTCTTCTTGATACGCTCGATAAGTTCAGGTCTTGGAGCTATTTGTCCTGTTAAAATCATACCCGTTTCAAGATGTTCATTATTTAATGTGGCCAGAATAATATCTTCTCGGCAAGCAGGCGTGATAATGAGCTCGTTCGGAGCAATTTCTTTCATATAGGAGTCGAGTGAGCTTGCAACAAGCCGAATTTTAGTAAAATGGCGCAGGCGATAGCGCTCACCTGAAATCAGGGGCGCCTTTAAAAGTCCTTCAAAATCTTTCATCATCGGTATACTTAAATAGGGAAGATAAGGAATCAGGCCAAGAAGGGGAATATCCCATCGTTTCAGAGCTTTGGGGAAATACTCTTCAATCATCGATCGTTTATCATTTAGAACACGGTTGACAATGACGCCGCGAACAGTCACGCCATATTTTTTGCAGAGTTCGATATTGAGAGCAAGCTCGTCAATTGCGGAGCCGAGGCCACCTGTTGCGATAAGGACTACATCCATCTGGAGAGCTTGAGCTACTTGGGCATTATTTACGTTAAAAATGGAACCCACACCGACATGTCCTGTACCTTCCACAAGTACGTAAGGATGCTCTTTAGCAATCGAATCAAAAGAGCTTGTAATTTTTTTAAAAAGGCCTTTTTCATCAACTTTGTTATCCAGAAAATCGCGGGTAAATCCTGTAGGGCAGAGTACCGGGCTCATGGTTTGATAGGAAGTTTGGAGATGAAAATGTTCTTTAAAAAGAACGACATCTTTATCTGCATCGACGCCTTCAGTTGTCCGTACATGCTGCTGGCCGACTGGTTTTATGAAACCTACAGAAGAAAAGCGTTTTTGAAGCCCCGCTAAAATACCAAGACAGACAGTTGTTTTTCCGACATTCTGGCCTGTAGCTGCGATGAAAATGGCATTTTTTCTATTCATAAAATATGGGCAATAGTTTCTTGAGTTTCAATAAATATATCAGCATCTGGATCTAATGCAAGAGCTTCTTCTTTGGTAAACCATCTCATGGCGCTAACTTCTGCAAGGTTGTGATTTTCAGAGCCACCTACAGGGCGTGCAAGATAGATAAAATCCATATGCTGATGCTGGGGCTGATCTCCGTAGGCAGGGATTTCTTCAAGCAGGCACATATAGGGTCTTTCAATTGAACGTGCGTTGGAGCGAGAGATTACAATATTTTCTTGAGGGAGGATTTCTACAATCAGTCCTGTCTCCTCAAGGACTTCTCGAATAGCAGCCTCTGGGGGAGTTTCGTTGGCATCGATATGACCACCAGGTGGCAGCCATTTTTTAAGCTTTTTATGGTATATCAAGAGAGTTGCGCCACTCTGAATAACGTAGCAGGTTGCTGTAAAATCTCTTCTCATCAGGGCCTTTTATGGAATGATGTAAAGATATAAATATGCCTGAAGACAAAATTAAAACCAACCGGAGGGGAGGGAAACTGTCGTGAAGAAGTAAATCGGTGTGCTATGTTCTCCGCAATTTGGAATTAATGAATGGTCTTTTATGAATGTACATAGCCTTTATTGTGAGTATAAGTCTGATTTGCAAGAGTGTTATTCTATGCAACAAGAATATCTTCAGTCTAAAAAGGAGCGGGACAAATCTCTTAAAGGCCTTGATAGGATGGTACAGCTTGACCCATACGATCAAACACTTCTGAAAGCGAGGGAAGTTGCAACTATTTTGATTGAACAAGAATATGAGCGGAAAGTAAAGCACAATGCTTCTCGATTAAAGGAGTTACGTTTTAGTCTTCTGACTCCCCAATTTGCTGTATATAGTACAATTTTAGCGCCTTCTATCGCATACATTCATAAAATTTTTCAGCGCTCTTACTATTCCTTTTTGTGGATTAATGGAATGACTTCATTTCTATTTGATAGTACTGTCGATACTGTATTTCAAGCAGTGGACTTATCGGAGATACAAGCAGAAGGAGTAAAATTATCATTCAATACACTTCTTCGCTTGTATCCACCCAGGGGATCGACTGTTCCGCCATCTTTTGGAGAAACGGTACTGGATGGGGCGACCTCTTATTTGCTCGATAGGACTATTCAATATGTTGGCAGTAGACTCATTAACAAAGTAGCTCAAAAAATTTATAATTTGAAATAGAGGGAAGGAATGATTGCAAATTCTAAAAATTTTGTTATAAGGCAAGCTTCCCTTAATGATATGGATTTTATTCTCGAGCTTGCAGAGCAAGAGGGGTGGAATCCAGGCCTTCATGATGCAGCCTCTTTTTTTACGGCTGACCCCCATGGCTTTTTTATTGGAGAGCTAGAGGGCAAAAAAATAGGCTCTATTTCAGCAGTTGCCTATGATGAATATTTTGGCTTTTTAGGCCTCTACATTGTTCTACCTGAGTACCGCGGCCAAGGTTTTGGCATGCAGCTCTGGAAAAGAGCATTGGCCTATTTAGGAGAGAGGACAGTTGGACTTGATGGAGTTGTAGCGCAGCAGGAAAACTATAAGAGATCGCATTTTGTATTAGCTTATAAAAATAGCCGTTATCAGGCCCCTATTCATTCCTTTTCTACTTCATCTACGCTTGTAGATCTTACAGATGTTCCTTTTCACATTCTTGTAGAGTATGATGAGGCCATTTTTGGATTCTCGAGAGTTGCTTTTCTAAAAAGTTGGATCAGCGCACCTCGTGCCTTTTGCTTTGCAAAAATTGAAAATGAGAAGCTTTTAGGATATGGTATCATTCGGCCTTGTGTTCAGGGTTATAAAATTGGGCCTCTATTTGCAGATTCGCCAGCTATTGCAGAGGAGCTTTATCAAACGCTTTCATCAAAAGTGAGTGACGGGCCTCTATTTTTAGATGTCCCTGAAATCAATACTTCAGCCATACATCTTGTGACAAAATATGCTATGAAAAAAGTATTTGAAACTGCACGTATGTACAGAAAATTGCCTCCTCAACAGCTACTTGAGAAGGTCTATGGCGTGACCACCTTCGAACTTGGCTAGTACGTAAAAATTCTTTAAATGTTTTTACCACAGAGATCACAGAGAGGGGTTTTTTTGTAACTCTTCTCTATCCAGGAAGGAAGATATAGAATCAGGAAAGGATATATTGCAAATCTTCTCTTTGAGTATCCTCTGTGTCCTCTGTGGTAAAAAAGAATAAACGAAGCTACTACTCTACAATTTTTGAAAAGGTTCTGATTACATCACATGGTGTTAAAAAATGTATCGATCCTTTAATTACCTCTAATTGCAAGAGCTCGCAAATTTGTTTTTGAGGCATAAAAGAGGTAGTGGGGAATCAGAAAACGTGGTATGCTTTTTATTCAAGTTTTGCCGGGGACCTTGTGGAATGATGCGCTCGAACCAGGTCAGGATCGGAAGGTAGCAGCCTTAAGAGCTTCACATCCTGTCATAAGATCTCTCCGGCTTTTTTTAATAAATTTCTTTCGAAATTCCTAATAGTTCCTGAATTGAAATCTCTTTATTTTGCTGCGAAAGTGGTCTGTCAATAAAAAGTTTCATCCAAATTTCAAGCACCAGAATGTTATACAAGATAAAAAATGTGCGCGTATCTTGTCGCTGCAAGAGTGTTTTTAAAAATGCATTTGAGATAAAGCCGCTTTCTACTAACAATCCACCTGTTAAAGATTGAAAAAGAGCTCTAATTTGAGGATGTTTGAGCCATGCATCAAACCTTGGGGGTTTTGGCGGCGCTATTTTTGTTTTTAAAAGATACTCAGGATAGGATGGCAAAACATCTGGACTTGCCCAGACTGCCTCACTTAAACTTGCAAAGAAGCTCAGGAGTTCTGTATCGATAAATGGGGATTGAGATGCAATTCCAAAGTGCCTGGCAATTTTTGAACGACTCGTGTGAATTTTATCAATGACTTCAGTTTTCATGGTCAGATAAAACAAAGAAGCGGGCTCTGATCGTATTTTTGGTAAATGATAAAATTGGTGCAAAAACATATCAGGATGAAAAAGTTTTCCAAGCTCAGGCGATGCTTTAAGAAGCTCATCTTGTGAAAGTAACCCCTTACTTTCTATGTACTGGAGCCGAGGATCTCTTTTTTGTGCTTTGCGAAGAAAAGAAAATGCAAGTTTAGGAGCAAGTGTTGCCAGAAGATCATAAAAGTGATCATAAAAGAGACTTTTTAATTTTGTAAGCCTTGTAGGGTGGAGTTTTGTCAGAATGTCTTGCTGAATGAGGGGAGTGGAGTAGTTGTAGAACTCAGCATCAAAGCCTGTATCGAAAAAGGGGATGAGATTGTGATTGCGGCAGAGTGATGCAAAATGCCATGTAGCGATTTCAAGGGGATCTCCGAGTGGCATCTCTGTTGTCCAAATCATAGGAATAAGATCTTTGAGAAACATCTCTGGAGTGATGTTTACCATAGCATGATCTTCAAGGGCTATATTGAGAGGTGAAAGAGAATCAAACTGGATGTTGAGGCTAGGAACAGGGGGTCTTTCTGTAGCATGTAAAAAAATTTCTTGAAGCGCTTTTGAGCCGGTTGACCCATTCATTACAGCAGGACAGCCCTCTTCTTCATTACAGCGCAAAGAAACGGCTTCGGAAATGCGTGTAGTAATTTCTTTAAAAAGATCTTCCGATGCTTCAAAATGTCTCTCTTTGTTTTTAAAAAAAGAGGAGCTAAAGGAGGCAAAGGATTGAACTGCCATTTTTCCATCAAAAGAAAGCTTTAGGAAATAGCCTGGAAGAAGCTTATTGACGCCTTGTATAGGTGTTTTGTCTTGTGAGATATAGCCAAAGAAAAGGTAGTTTGCAAGTGAGTGTAAATCTGGTGCTGAGGCAATTTGTCCCGTT
The DNA here is from genome assembly GCA_028293095.1 of Chlamydiia bacterium. Lineage (GTDB taxonomy): Bacteria > Chlamydiota > Chlamydiia > Chlamydiales > FEN-1388 > JAHFTM01. Next base: position 8,311 of record JAQGPK010000145.1, read on the forward strand.
GAGAGAAGGGCCTTTAAGGTACTGCTGATGAGGACAGCATGCGAGCTTGCAGACCAGTAGATTTCTTCGCCTCCAGTTCGGCTTCGAATAACATAGAGCTCTTTTTTCTTCTGATCTAAAATGATGACGGCAAATTGGCCTTTTAAAAGAGGAAAAAGGGCAGTCCCAAGTGCATCAAAGCCTGCAATGATGAGAGAAGTGTCGCTTTCTGAGAAGGTGCCATGACGTTCAAGAATTGCTTTTTTAAGCGCTTCTTTATGATAGAGTTTGCCTGTTATCGTAACTGCAATACCAGTACGCGCATCGAATGAGGAATTTTTAGAGGCCCCACCGATTGAGCAATTCTGACAGTGATGCAAGAGTGTTGCTGTAGCCTCTCCTAGAGGAGG
>JAQGPK010000168.1 GCA_028293095.1 Chlamydiia bacterium
ACGGACGTGTCACTTGTCTTTCAAGCAGTTAAGAGGCTGCGGACTTTTAAAATTTTGAGCACGTCTATATTAGCAGATTTTAAAAAGTTATTATTGGACTCTGAGAGTGATGAAAACTTGCGATGGAAAGAGCTCTCTTTAGAAGATCAAACCTTTGTGGCGGAATGGTTTAAAGATACTGTAGGAGAAAAAGAAGAAAAATTTTACGAGACTCTTGCCAAAATGCTCACTGAAGACAAAAACAAACTTGCGAAATTACAGCCAGATTCTTTAGTCCGTTTGTACACCGCCTATGCTGGGCTGTATCCAAAAAATCCTTTAATAGGGAGTTGCGTAGAAAAACTCAGAGAAGAGTGCATCAAGTATCTTTTTGAAACGAACGCTTCTGGGAAACCAGCTCTTACTCAATTGAACGATACTGCACTTATCTCTCTAACAAAAATGCGATGCTTCCAAAAAACGGCCCAAATAGCAACAGTACAGCAGCAGCTCAACGTACAAAGTACTACAGTGAGGCCGCAGCACCTAGAATTTATTAATACTAAACTGAGCGAAGAGCTACCTGATCTACTAGAAAAAGCAAAAAAATCACTCATCGAATCTAAAGAAATCCTTTATAAAGAAATCCTTGCTCGAGGAAAAAAAATAGTTATCGCCCTAATCAATAGTTCACCGCCTCTGGCCATTGAACTGATCGAAAGAGGACTTGATATCAAAGGAGCCTTGAATGAATTCCGCGAAGGGGTCCTTCACGTAGCAGTAAGAAAACAAGATGTCTCTCTCCTTCAAGCTCTCATTCAAACTAAGCCAGACATCAACCAACCCACAACCTACCAAAGTACTCCTCTCCATTTTGCAGCTCATCTACACAATTTTATACTATTTACACTTTTAATCGAGGCAGGTGGCGACCCAATGAGACTTAATTGGCGCAAAGAAAATGCCTATCAATCAGCTCTTTCTTCTGTAAAAAAACATCCACATACACAACAAAATGCGATTTTATTTTGGAAAGCATGTCTTGGAGACACTCATCCACTTATTGACTATTTGAATAAACAAGGCTTTGCTGCAGATGTAGCAAAAGACTTTATAAAACCTGAATTACAAAGTGAGCTTTTAAAGACAGCTTATCCATTAGAGCTTGCGTATCTTCTCAATAGCTATGAGCTTGCAAGTGCACAATTGGAAAACTGCTCTATGGAGCAGAGTATGAAAATGATCAAAGATATCGAGATAAAGTACAAACGAGTTCCAACTCTTTTGCTGCATACTCTTTTCTTACAATGTTTGTATGTTGGTGATCCAGCAGCTCTCATGCAATTAATTGAAGAGCCAAAATTTAACCCCTCTTTTGTCTACCCGAATACAAGAAACACCATCCTTCACACGGTCGTGATGATGGGCGATAGCAAACTACCAATACTTGAAAAACTTTTAAAAAAGGGAACAAACCCAAATGTAGTCACAGCAGAAGGCAACACCCCTCTACATCTGGCAGCTTTGCACGGTCATATGAAGGCATACCATCTTCTTTTACAAGCGAATGCAAATCCGCTGATCATTAATAAAAAAGGGTTGAATGTAGCGCAGAACGTCATTCAAAGCGAAGATAACCGAACAACAACCTGGCTCTGGAAAATATTTGAAGGCTTTTCAGCTATTCAAAATGAGCTTTTGACCCCCAACAGTAACGGAGAAGATAAAAAGATCCTCCCTTTGATTCTAAATAATCCAAAACATTTTTTACATACGACTACACACAATCCTCTTGAAATTGCCTTTTTATTCCAAAAGGAGAATCTAACAAAGGCTTGCTATCAGATTTTAGGAGATACCTTCTATGTAAAGCTTCCTGAACTCCAAAAAAAGTATACAGGCGCCTCTACTGACTCGCTTGAATTTAGTATATACACTATCAATAATGACCACTTCAAACACACTATACGAACCCAGATTCCTAAAAAACCTGAGGGAACTGCTATACGAGATCTTCTTTCTATTTTTCAAAAAAATCCACTACAAGAACTTCCAGAGATAGATGTATCAACAGCTAGAGAGCTTGAAGAGATCCTTATCAAGGATTTAATTGAAAAAATAGAAAAGCGCGAAGCCTACGTGGGAACACCGACAGATGCGTCAATGCGTGAACTTTTTTATCAAAATATTCAAAATGCAATTTGTCATACGATGGTTAAGTTAAATGATACCAATCGCGAAAAGACATTTATTGAATATCTCAAATATGCAAAGTGGTGCGGTACACGAATCCTTGATGCTGCTTTTGAAAAATATGATGAAATTGTATTGGGGCTTCCTCCTACCTTTGAACAGATGGTCTACCAGCTTCTTTCAGAATTTCGAAAGGACCTTCTCGATTCTTTAGCACCTTCAGGCCCTCAAAATATCCATGATGCAGCTCAATACTTCTTCCTCTTAGCAGATGACTTAAACCTGCCAAATAAATATGTAAAAGCTACCGATCCTGTCGCAAAACCAGTTGTCAAAGAGATTATTCGAGAAAAATTTGATGCCCTCTATAACAGCCTTGCTATTATCGAATGCATCCAAACTCACCTACAAAATAGTGGCGAGTTTAGAAATAGGTGTCTTGACTATCTCAGAGCACATACTCCTGCAGATTTTGAGAAAGATACAGGGCTTGATGAAGATGAGCGCATAGCCAACTATCTGAAATCAGTTTGTGACAGCAATAACTGTGCCACCAAGCAGACAATAGCTGCAGTACTTGGGAAACTTGACGTATTAAATAAAATCTAAAAATAAGTTAGCACAAATATTTGTGTTAACTTACAAAAATAACTGTAGTTGTTATTATTTGTATATGTACATATTATTAGTATTGAATTATTACAATAAGGTATAAATATGGATAGTACTATTTTCTCCGGAACTCCTGCTCTAGTATTCGCTCTCATTTTTGCATTTTCACTCATACTTCTTTTAGCTAAGTTCTATCAGCGCTGTCCATCCAACAAAATTCTCGTCGTCTATGGACGTGTAGGTGGACATCAAACTGTACGATGTTATCACGGTGGGGGCACTATCGTCTGGCCACTTATTCAAGGACATTCTTTTCTAGACCTCACTCCACGTACAATTCATATTCCCTTAAGAGGCGCCCTCTCTCACCAAAATATTCGCATTAACGTCCCAAGTACTTTTACAGTAGCGCTCGGATTGACCCAAGATGTGATGAATAATGCTGCTATCAGATTGCTTGATTTGGATCACAAAGAAATCGAATCAATGGCAACTGAGATTATCATCGGACAGCTCCGTCTTACAGTTGCATCCCTACGAATTGAGGAAATCAACCAAGACCGCGAAATGTTCCTTGAAGCCATCAAGAAAAATATTGAACCGGAACTACATAAGATTGGACTTACGCTTCTAAACGTGAATATCACCGACATCACAGATGAATCGGAGTACATCGACAGCATCGGTAAAAAGGCATCAGCTACTGCTGTCAATCAAGCTAAAGTCGACGTCGCAGAACAGGAAAAGCAAGGAGATATCGGAAAGTCTCTTGCAGAAAGAGATCGCCGTATCTCGGTTGCCTCCTATAATGCAGAAGCTGTAAAAGGTGAAAATGATTCAAAAGCACAAGTTGCTTTAACAAATGCAAACTTAGCTGAAAAAGAGGCTGAAGCAACGAAGCGAAGCCAAATTGCTGCGCAAAATGCAGAGGCTGAAATTCAAAGAGCTCGGGCGCTTGCACAAACGGAACTTTTAGAGGCAGAGCAAATTGTTCCTCAAGAAATCAAAAAGAAAAAAATCCAGCTAGAGGCCGAAGCTGAAGCTCAAAGCAAAGCTATCATAGCACGAGGTGAGGCGGAAGCACTCCTTGCTATGCGACAAGCGGAAGCTGAAGGTATTCAAAAGCTTCTCGATGCAAAAGCAAATGGCTACAGACAGCTCGTTGAGGCCTGTGGTAATGATGCGAAGAGTGCATCCACTATGCTATTGATTGAAAAGCTCGAAGATATTGTAAAGCTTCAAGTTGAGGCGATCAAGAATATCAAGATTGATAAAATCACCGTTTGGGATAGTGGCAGTGGTGAGGCTGGTAAAGGGTCATCCACCTCTAACTTTATCAGTCAGTTCGTCAAATCACTCCCCGCTTTGCATGACATAGCAGCAAGTGCTGGACTCGAGTTACCGCAATACCTTGGGCAGGTCAATAGTGTTGCTCCTGAAAAAAATTCAACGTTATAAAAAAGTAATTTTCCTCCTGCTAATTGGCCGTATTCAACAAGATTTTAATGAATACGGCCATATTTTGGCCGTATTCTTCTTAATTTACACTATTTTTGGCCGTATTCATTGAAATATGGCCCTATTTCTGATATAATTGGCCGTATACTCTAAAAACAAGTAAGGCACTTCTATGGGATTTCAAGATAAAAAAATAGCTGTACTGCAGCAGCTGCGCAAAGAAGTGGAACCTATCAGCCTGCCTCAATTACTTGAAAAACTTGGAAATGGATATGTTGAACGCAGCGTCAGGCGCTGGCTTGCCGAGATGGGTACTGAAGGACTCGTAGAAAAAACTGGAAGTAAACGAGGGACCCAGTATAGCGCGATCTCTCAACCTATAGACTCTAGCAAAAGTGCTCAAACGTGCTTTGGGCCAAAAAGTCAAAAAATAATTGAGTTTGTGAGACGACCAATTTATGAGCGGGAGCCTGTTATCTACGCAAATGACTGGTTTGAGGCCTATATTCCAAACAGCACCTTCTATATCCCTCACGACTTCCGAACTAAACTCTATACAGCAGGAACGCGTTTAAAACAGGAAGATCCTGCCGGAACGTATGCTCATCAAATTTTTAACCGCTTACTTATTGATCTTTCCTATAACTCTTCCAGGCTGGAAGGCAATACCTATTCCTTACTGGATACTCAACGACTTGTTTTAGAGGGAGCGAGTGCGGAAGGAAAACTTGATGAAGAAAAGATCATGATTCTTAATCATAAAGAGGCCATTCGCTATCTCGTTGATACAGCTTCAAAGCTGCAAGTCAATGATCAAACTATCTGCACTCTACACTACCTTCTTGCTGATGGATTAGTAGAGCCGCAGTATGCTGGAAAAGTCAGAGACCATGGAGTTCGCATCGGTGGATCCACCTACATTCCTTTCGAGGATCCAAAGAAACTGCAAGTTCAGCTTAAGAAAATCACTAAAAAAGCTGCAATGATTCAAGATCCCTACGAACAAAGCCTATTTTTACTGATACATATTAGTTACTTACAAAGCTTTACTGATGTAAATAAACGTACCTCACGACTTTCTGCTAATATTCCACTCATTAAAAATAACTTAGTTCCTCTCTCATTCAATGATGTTGAAAAAGAGGATTATACCTCGTCTATGATCGCCATTTATGAAATGCAAGATGTGCAGCCACTTCTAGACCTCTACCTGTTCTCTTATATGCGTACGTGTACAATGTATGATTCAACAATACATAGTTTAGGATTCGATGAAGTACGCGTCCGGTATCGGCAACAGCGACGTGCACTCCTTCGTCATATTATCGAGAATAAACTCACCGGTGTTACGATGCATGAATACATTTCTAAAGAGAGTGTAGAGCTTGTGAAAGAACAAGATCGGAAAGCCTTTATAGAAGATGTGATCGAAGATATGAGAGAAGCCGATCTAAGTCGTATTGCAGGTCTTGGAATCACTCCTGATCAGTTAAATACCTGGAAAGCACTCTAAGAAAAGGATAGCGGGCATTACAATTAAGTTCTTGGATCATAGACGTTTATAAAATTATCACGGCCATATTGTAAAATTTTTTCATCACATGTTACTAAAACTGCATGATTTTCAAAGGCGGTTGCAATCAATATTCTATCTGCAGGATCACCATGAAGAGTTCCTGGCAGCCGTGTACTCAATACAGCAATTTGCGGTGAAATTGGTGCTACCTGAAATCCGGGATAGGCAAGAGCTTTTTCAATCCAGTCAAGACTGTCCATTTCCAAAATAATCCTGCCTTTTTCTACAAGCATACCTATTTCCCAAATGGAAATTGGCGAAATCAAAATTGAAGTTAGGGGCTTTTCACACTCCACAGTTTTTCGAAACTTGGAGGATAAAGTGGAATCACCTAACATATACCAAAAAAATACATGCGTATCAAAAACAAGTTTATGTTGTTTTAAAGTCTTAATGACTGGCATCCCATACCTCGTCAATCGGTTTCATAATATCACCTTTAACATGCGCTGTACCTTTCATCCATCCAAATCCGGGCCTTCTCTTCTCTTCAATGGGAATCATTTCGACAACAGGTATGTTACGCTTGGTAATAATAAGATGCATTTTAGTACGTTGCACCTCATCCATCATTTTAAGACATTCTGCTTTAAATTTCCCTGCGGGAACGAGTTTTCGAACCATAAATAGCACCTCTTTTCCTATAGTCATAGTACCATGGTCATGAAATATATTTCAAGGAAAAATATGTACTATCTAGTCGAATCAAGGGCATATTTCTTGCAAATACTACTTAAAAAGTGTGTACTAGCTTTATTTTAAAAAACTTAGCAAGCTTGCTTTGTTTCAAAATCAAGCGCTTTATGAGCTATGAAAAAAAACAATCGAAACCAGTAGCTTCGACTCCTACCGGCGTGCAAAAGATTTTGAATAACTAGAGAAAGAGACAAGAACTATTTTAGATGCACAGTTCACATCAAAAAAATCCCGAGAACAGGTAAATGCAGTTCTTTCTCTCTTGTTTCAAACTCCTATCATGGCTACTCCGGAGCTTGCGAAAAGACTTAGGAAAAGCCAGAACACAGCAGTCCATCTGCTTTCAGAATTTGTTCAAATGGGACTTTTAAGAGAAGTTGCTGAACAAAAGAGGAATAAACTGTACCAGTTTGAACCTTATCTTAACGTGCTCGAAAAAGAGTATGAATCTACTGCTTAACAAGGTCGATTCACAAGATGGGTTTTGAGCCCTCATTTATTGACAGTAAATCCTTTCGGATTATCGACACTATTTTTTAAAGTAATGCAAAATATTGCTTTTTATTTTTATCAATAGTATGTTCACATCCTTTTTTTAATAGGATATATAATAATGGCCAGTTTGATACAACAAGGGGATAGATCATCGGCAAGAGAGTTACACACCGCTTTTGCTCATTTACAAATCAACTCTCCATCAAACTCTGCAAAAGCAGTAAAAAACGAAACACCCTTGAGAATAGAGAGGTACGCTACCTCTATTTTTGCCATGTTACAAGAGCAATTACCGCTACCTATTAGCACAGTAATCAGAGAATACTTGCCGTTTCCTTTTCAAATACATTCACCCTATAGACCTCATACTTTTACTGAAGAAGATGACTGCTCGATCTCTTTTAGAAGTTTTGCTGAACTGAGAGAGGAACATTTTGTAGAAAACACTGAGCCCTATTTTGTAGCGCTTGTTGAAGATACTAGCCAAAATAGCAGTCTATACGCTCTAGATGCACTAAAGACCTGGTTTGAATTGCAACAATGGAATCCTGAAAAGTGTCGCAACCCAAATACAAGAATGATTTGTGAACGCATATCGATTCTTGGACTTACAGTACTTGGCGATACTTTATCGCTTGTGAAATGCACCTCAATTTTAAGTTTTAAAAAGTGGAGAACTGTCTCTCCACTCTCTGATTCCTATTTTGTCAAACAAGTCATCTACTCACAATTCCACCCATATCCTGTAGCTTTACAGGATGAAGAAATATTCAACTGGCTCCACTTACTCTACTTTCCATGCCAGCAGGTTCGTATTGGTATCAGTCACCGCTGCTTACAAAATTTTGTGCATGGGCCAAAATATAATCCTGAACGCATAGACTCTGTACTCAGTCAATTAGACCTGCGATTTAAAAAAAATCTTTTCGTTCAACAGTTTTTAGGTGAGTACTACTACCCTATCGGAGGACAAGCGACAGAGGCTTCTACAAAAGCCATTCATCACTATAAGAATGTATTAACACTTGTCCCTCGAAAGGACTCTCGCTACACTCACTATATTCTCCGAAGACTTGCAAAACTCTATACACGTCAAAATAAATTCACCGAAGCATTTACCTGTATGTATCAAATCTCCTCTTCTCCTCTATTCAAACAGTGGAATAATGAGCAGCTCACAAGGTTCCTCACTCTATTAGGAGAGATTCATTTAGCAAAAAGAGC
>JAQGPK010000196.1 GCA_028293095.1 Chlamydiia bacterium
TAAAATATGAGTAAGTTATGTTTCCTAATTCATTATTCATTACGAATGTAGAGTTACTAAATGTAAGCAATAGTGACTGGATTATGGATAGTACACTTAGTAAATATATGGGTGCTAATCGGAACCCCTCTAAATTAAAGCAGATAACGGCTAAAAATTGCCCTAATCTATCTCAAGAAACAAAAGACAAATTAATAGCTGCCTACCCTACAATCACTTTCATTTTTTAGTAAAGAGCGTAAAAAATTTGTGAACTGGCTAGGAAAGAATAGAAATTGGCTATTATTTTTGTGTGAGCCCACTTTCAGCAATTAATTGTACAGAGACAACAGAAGGTTCAAGTGTTGAACACTCCCCTGGTTTAATCCTTGGAATGCTGCTTTTGTGTAGAGTTTATTTTCATCTCGTTGTCTTATAATTGCAATATTTTGAGGAAGAAACCCTGGCTTGTGTACTGTGATTTGATGGTTACTATTCTTCTCAAGCTGTGCCACAATAGGCGTTTGTCCGATCAATCGTCCATCTGCATAGACTGTGGCCTCATAGGCTATTAATATAGCCTGTATTTGAAAAAGCCATATAAAACAGGAATGCTTTAATTAAATTGTATAATTAATTATGATGTCGATATCTGTTAATTATAAAATAAGGGCATATATGCATCCAATAAATTTTGCCTATGGAAATTTCAGTGTAGACCTAGAAACTACATCTTCTCCAAGTAGTAGCTCCAGTAGTAGTTCAAATTCATCAAGCAGTAGTAGTTCTAGTAGTGGACATCAAGGCACCAAGCGTGCACGAAAAGAAGAAAGCACGCAAATAGCTTCTCTTTCTCAGACAATCTTGCAAGAGCCCCAAAGCTCTTCTTCGAGCTCCTCAAGCAGCAGTATTTTTAGTAGTAAGAGAGTTAAGTTACAGCCTTCACAAGAAGTAAATGGCAAACAAGAAAAAGAAGTAAATGCAGTTGAATCAGATGATTCACTCGATATCATGAAGGCTGTTGCAGAACAGCTTCAGCCCGACCTGTGCAGTATGATCCTCAGGGAGGTAAAACGTCAGCAATATGCAACACTTTTAGATGAAGTTGCAGAGAGCATTAAAAATTGTATAAAGAATGAATGCAGATTTTTATTCTTTGCGGCACCAGGATTAGATCAAATTGAAGAGCTAAACCTGGATGGCGCTTATTTTTCTGCAGGCTCCTCATTAGCAATAATTAATTTCGTATCGTTTTTTAATAATCAGTTGCCAAATTTACGATCACTTTCTATGGAAAATTGTAAACAAATAAAATCGGATGCATTTGCGTTTTCTAATTTATTAACTTTGACTAATATAAAATTATTAAATATAAGCAATAGTGACTGGCTTATAGATAATACAGTCAGTCTCTGTATGCATGATCCTATACCCTCTAAAATAAAGCAGATAACGTCTAAAAATTGCCCTAATCTATCTCAAGAAGTAAAAGACAAATTAATAGCTGCCTATCCTACAATCACTTTCATCTTTTAGTAAAGAGAGTAAGAAGTTTGTGAACTGGCTAGGAAAAAATAGAAGTACTTTTCTTAGCCAGCATTTTCGATCTCGGCTATTATTTTTGTTTTTGTGTAAGCCCACTTTCAGCAATTAATTGTACAGAGACAACAGAAGGTTCAAGCGTTGAACACTCCCCTGTTTTATCTTCACTCTCAAGTGTGTATTGTGCTGAAGAGACACCCCATTGTGGATTTTTAGAAAAGAGCCCCTGGTTTAATCCTTGGAGTGCTGCTTTTGTGTAGAGTTTATTTTCATCTCGTCGTCTTATAACTGTAATATTTTGCGGAAGAAACCCTGGTTTGTGCACTGTAATTTGATGATTACTATTCTTCTTAAGCTGTGCCACAATAGGCGTTTGTCCGATCAATCGTCCATCTGCGTAGACTGTAGCCCCGAGAGGTATTGAGGAGACTGGAATGGCTTGCATTTCTGGTTGTAATGGTTTACAACTTGCTGCAAGCGCTATCAATACTAACCCTTGAAGTGCCTTTATTCCATAATAATTCATACTTTTTCCTTAAAAATAATATTAGACTATTAATATAGCGTTATTTTAGTAAATAATACATATTAATTGCAGTTATTATTTTTTATGAAATCTATAAAAATTTTATTAGAAAAAAATTGAATATACATGTATGTATCAATAAAAAGTGTTAAACGTTGTTTTTGTAAAGAGGTGTTATGTCAGTTCCGAGTTTTTCGCCAGATTATAAGAGTTTATGGAATGAAATAAAGCTTACAGAAACAAAGCCTATAGGTTTGAAAGAGCAAGAGTTTATTCTACTTGTGAAATCAGATAAAAAATTAAGCGCCTTAGCGCAAGAGATTTTACAATTAAAGGTGCAACTCGGTGAACCACTTGCAGGTTCTAAAAAAATTAAGCAGCAAAAAGAATTAGGCGAGATGGTTGCTCAATTTGTGAAAGAACTTGAAAGCACACGGCAGTCTGCCAAAATTATTTACCCCTCTCAAACATCGCCACAGCAAAGAATTATTCTGCTCATTGAAGCGCTTAAATCAGTACAACTTCCCTATTTAGTAAATGATACTGCATTAAGTGATGAGATTCAGAAAGTTTTTTGTGGCTATACAAAACTTGCCATCACGCAAGATGTTGCAAAAGGGAATTATAAAGCTCTCAGCATAAATCTCACGACTGCTACTAGCTTGGCTGAAAAGATATCAAAGACCATTGAGCAGATCTCTGTAGATGAGACGGATCCAAAAGCAATTCAGAAAAATATCCTTTTGAGTGACTGTCTTCAAGAGTTGCAGCTAATGATTGCAAGTTCAACAGGACGGCTCTTAGAATGTATGCAGGAAAAGAAAAACAATCTTGGAACTTTAGAGTTTTTATATGATATC
>JAQGPK010000200.1 GCA_028293095.1 Chlamydiia bacterium
AAGTCACCCGTTGCCCAGGATAGATAGGCCCACTTTCAACAACACGCGCCTCTAATTTCAGCTCTTTATTAGAAGATACAGCGCTCTGCACTTCAAAGGATATCGGAATAGAACGTACACCTACTCCACCTACCTCTGTACTAATAGGATTTAAAACATACAGTCCCTTCGCTTTTGCAGGCAATGCAAAGCGATATTTAGAGACAGTCAAACTCTCAGGATCATTCTTTTCAAAAAGCTTTCCAGAGTCTGGAAGTACCTCATCTACAAATTCTACTTGAAGAGGTGCATCATCTAACTTAAAACTCTTCTCATCTACCTTCTGCTTCAGCGTACGAATAATTGTAATAGTTCCCTGAATTGGCTGATTTTCATAAACGCTATTTTGCGGAATTTCAACAGATACTTTAGCAGGGATCTCAACTATGACATCTGCAGGAGTCGCTAAGAGTAGACATAAAAGAAACATCTTTACCATGGATAGGGTACCCCTGCAGTCCTTGTAGCTCGCCCTGACTCTCTTTTTTTACCAGTATCATCATCTTGCATTTGCTGTATATGCTCCATCGCCTCAACAGGAGACAAGCGTCCACTTTGACCTACATTTGACGCAGTCGCTGGTATCTCTTTTGGTATCTTCTCATTTTTTTGAAGATCTTGGAGAATTTTTTCCAGTAGCTCAGCCACTTGAGCATGCCCAATTTGATACACTGTAGGTGATACTCCTATACTTTCTACGACTCTCATCGCCGCTTGAATTTGTTGAAAATACTGTTTACACTCTGGAGCCTTTTCTAACTGTGAAAGCAGATTCAATGACACTTCTTGAATAGAGCCTTCAATCTTCTTATTTTTTTGCTGAAATGCCAGTCTTTCAAAAAAAACTCCAAATCTTACAATCTTTTCAAGACTCTCTTTACTTTGTTTCTGGCTATATAATAGCCAGTACTCAATTTCGGCAAGACGTAATTGTCGTATTAGAAGATCAGGCGTTGTGGAAATCTGCAACAAAGCTGTATCTACTTGGCTTGCATATACACGTAGACCACTTTGCTCCGTTTTTTGTTCTATCTTTTTCCAAGAAGAACTCAAAAGGTGTAGCTCATCTGAAAATGAAGCTGTACGAAGATTTTTTTTCAGTTGGTTAATCTGAAACTGCAAGCAATTGATAAAATTTACCTCCAAATAGAGATCCAAAAGAGCTCTTGGATCTCTCCATTGCTTTTCTGCGACATCTAAATAGACTCTCGCATTCCCAGTAAGTATATCTTTTGCTACCTCGAAGTACAGTGGTGACGGCTTGTTTTGCATATATAAATCTTCAATAAGCTCTGAAGGCGATTTTTTCAATAAGCGATAGTACAGTAAGCAATCGGCACTTCGTAGCCCTTCACATCGTTTTAGAAACTTTTTTAAAATTGCAGTACTATCCTGTGCTCTGGGAGCTTTTATCCTCTGGTTTAGTATCTCCTTTAAATATGCTCTATTCTCCACATTTCGCTGTTTCCAAAACGTATCTTGCTCTACAAGCTCAGAACAAACTTCTGCCTCTGTACAGATTTCAAGTAGCCTTTCGATTTCATCATGCGAGCTCTTAGCATTCGCTATTTCCAAACGAGTTCGAAAACGATCAATTGTAGCTGCAAGATCAAGGCCCGCAACTTGTGGAAGCTGTATTCCTGTTCGTCTAAAAATATTTTCTCGAATCGCCTGAGAATAAATCTCTATCGGCTTTGATTTTATCGTGTAGCAGAGTAATGACTGCTCCTCTTGATAGAGAAAGGCAAGTATTTCTTCAGGAGAGGAGATGGACTCTTTCTGCAACAGCGAAAGTTCAATAGCGAGCATTTCTTCCTGAATTGCTTTTCGTGGCACTTCATCAAGAAGAGGTAACAATTTCTTTACCTCTATAAGATACTCCCGCGCTTGCTGCTTGTTATTGGACCCACTCAAAAGATGTGCCCGTTCTGCAAGTTGCAGCGCTGAAAATGCTTGATTATAGAGAACACTCTGCCGTACAAGGGGTGATGATATCTCTTCAAGGTTCACCTCATGCAGCACTTGATACGCCTCGCTCAAAGAGCCCTCAAGTAAGAGCGCTGCCCCTAGATTATAGAGGGTAACTTGTCGCTCCTCTTCGGAAAGATCCTTCTCTTCTAAGCGACTTTTAAAAAAAGGTACCGCTAAATCAGCTCGTTTTGATTGAAAATAGCTAATTCCTATATTCATATTCTCTTGAGCAAAGAGCATAACCGGTAATACTGCAAGGAGTAAAAATATTTTAAACATACGGGTCTCGCTCTGGTAAAAAAAGAGCTGTTAACAAAAATAAAATCGCCCCCAAAAGCGGATAATAAAAAAGCGAAACTTTTTCACTGCTATCTCTTGCACCACCCTTTTGATACACTAATTCCATAACAAGGTCATCTGCAAGTGTCGAAAGATTCGAGTTTTTATCTGTATCGAAGTAGCACTTGCCATGACAACTTTTAGCAATTGCCTCTAAAAAATCAGGCTGCATTTTCGTTACAACCTTAAGTCCTGGAATTTGGCCTCCTTGAGACGTTCCCATCCCGACAATATACCACCCCATGCCTTTCTTTTTAAAAAGAGCTACCTCATCATAGATCACTTTCTCTTTCGCCTTTTGCAGCTCATGAGAAAGTGAAAGAAGTGAGGTGTCTTCTCCATCAGTCAGGAGTACGAATTTTATCCGTTTGTGCTCAGCTCTATCCAAATAGGCTGCTTTCATCGTCTTGAAAAGTTGAGAAAAATCTGTTCCAGCAGTCTCTGTCTCATCAACTTGGAGCGCCTGCATGAGAATGCGAAAAGAAAGGAGATCCATTGTGGATGGAATGACATTTTCTGTATTTCCTGCAAAGGCATAGAGCGAAACGGATACGCCTCCAAGGCGCTCACATACGCCATTAATAATTTCTTGAGCACGTAAAAATCGAGAATTTTTTTCAGAAGTATCTCGAGCACTCATAGAAGCTGAATCATCGAGCAAAAATACAACTTCATCAACTGAATCATAGAGAGCCGCCTTTCCAACGACTACCTCATGCCATTCAGGCTGCATGAGCGCCATAATAGCAAGAGCGAAAGAGAATGCTAACGAAAGCGCCTTCAGCCAAAATAGCTGGGAACTGCGCCCTCTCAGTATAATTTTCAAATTTTCAGAACTTGCAAGTCGCGCTGCTTTTCTCTTGGAAAAATCCCATAAAAGCCAATAGAGGAGCAAGATAACAAACGAGAGTACACTCAAAAATCCCCAACCACTTGCTGTGTAGATCACATCATTCATGGGAAGGTCCTTGCTAACAAAGTCTCTATTGTAACGGCTGTAAAAAGAGAGATAAGCCCTAAAATAAGACAAAGAGGGACAAGTGAAGTACCGCTGACACTTTTTTCAGTCACGACCATCTCTTTTTTTTCAAGTTGGTCGATCTTGGCATAAATTTGATCTAGTGGAATGCTTTTTGTTGCCAAAAAAAAGCCCCCATTAGTTCGCAGTACAGCTTCTTGTAATTTTTTGGTCTGCTCTAAGAAGCTCTTTTCATCTTTTGACTGCGTAATTCCAACAAAATAGACTCGAATACCATTTTGTTCAGCAAAATGTATCGCCTCTTCAGGACGCATAAAGCGAAAAGGATTATCTCTATCCAGAGGATTAGGACTTTGTAGGCCATCTGTCAAAACAATAATCACATGATTTTTAATGTCATATGCCGGCTCTCTTTTATCTTTCAACCGCTCTGCAAAGTACTGGGTAGAAACAAGAATATTTACAGCTTTAAAAATAGCATACCCAATTGCTGTTCCATTCTCTTCCTCATTTTGTATTACAGAAATTGTATCCAACCTCTTTAACAATTCCTCCCGATCATTGGTCAGTGGAGAGATAAGTTTTGCGCCTCTTGCAAACCCTATAAGACCGATAAGATCATTTGTTCTATCATTAATAAATTTTTTAGAAGTTGCTTTTACCCAATCGATCTTACTTTCCTTCCCAATCAGCGGATCTGCCATTGAGCCTGA
>JAQGPK010000126.1 GCA_028293095.1 Chlamydiia bacterium
TTTAAGACATAGGGAATTGTATCGTAGAGAGAGGCATGGGAGTGAATCAGATCTTCAACGCGACTCTCTTCAAGATGAGCTTCTTTAGCAAGCATTTTAGCAAGAGATTTAATGTACTCTCGTCTGAGGTAGCGCTTCTTTTTTGTTTTGGGATCAAAGGCGACGACTGGAATTTCACGCATCGAGGCATAGACAACCGCTAAGCGATATTCGATTTTATTGACAGCTAGGAGTGTATTAAAGCGGTCTCGAATCGTTCCTCTCTCGGAGGGCTCAATCACAACTTTTCTTCGCGGACGAAAGGCCTCTTCACTTTTCTTTTCATGCTGGATAACAGCAAGATGCCATATACGTAATGCAACCATCAAAAGAATCATAAGCAGCAGATAGAGCAGCTTATTCGCCTTTAAGGGAATATGTGAAAGGGCGGAATCATCATTTCGGCGAAAAAAGTCAACCATCGGCTCTAAATTTTTTAGACCTACAGTAATTGAGTTGAAGAAAAAAATCAATTTAGGGTATAGTAATGGCATTATTTTTTTGCGCCTGTAGTTCAATGGTAGAACTGTAGCCTTCCAAGCTACGAGCGTCAGTTCGATTCTGACCAGGCGCTACTCTCCTTAAAAAATTTACCCTATATTCCCCGCAACATTTTCAAGACACGCTATCGTTTAGTATTTCTTTGCGTTAAAAAAAACAATACTGAGTTTTACCTAACAACTCCTCTTGTCCAACCCTACCTATATCGCCCTTGTGCTATTCTCCCTTTACATGGTATTATTTTAAGCACGTCATTTACCAAGACCGAAATCTATACATAAAGTATGGATGCCGTCACTAACATAAGGAATCAAGGCTTGGCTACAAAACAAAAAGAAAAGCAACCAGAAACAACAGTAACAATTAAAGATCTTTTAGAAGCAGGAACTCACTTTGGTCACCAGACACAGCGCTGGAATCCAAAGATGAAACGTTTCATCTTCGGTGAGCGCAATGGTATCTACATTTTAGATCTTGCAAAAACACTCCACCAATTAAAGATGGCCCTTGAAGTCGTCAAAGAAGTTGTTGCGTCACATCGCACAATTCTTTTCGTCGGTACAAAAAAAGCTGCAAAAACTACAGTCCGTGAATGCGCTGAAAAGTGCGGCGAATTCTACGTTTCAGAAAGATGGCTCGGTGGTATGCTCACAAACCTTCAGACTCTACGCCAGTCAGTCAAAAAACTCGAACGCATTGAAAAACGCATTAGCGCAGGTGGCGAAGGTCTCACGAAAAAAGAGATCTCCATCATGTCTAAAGACCAAATCAAACTTGATAAAAACCTCTCTGGTGTTCGCGGCCTAAGAAAGCCACCAGGCCTTCTTATCATCGTTGACCCAAGTAAAGAAGATATCGCTGTAGCAGAGGCTACAAAACTTGGCATTCCAATCATGGCGCTTGTCGATACGAACTGCAATCCAGACCCGATTACCTATGTAATTCCTGGAAACGATGACGCTCAGCGCAGCATCAAGTTAATCCTTGAAAGCTTAACACAAGCCATCGTCGATAAGAAGAACGAGCTCCTGCTCTTTGCCGAAAAGGATAAAGATGCAGAGGGTGAAGAAGGCGGAGAAGAGCCAGAACTTCTTGAAGAGATGGAAGCTGCAGCTCTTTGGACTGACAAGAAAGAGGGGGAATAGTCTCCATGTCACAAATTACACCAGCTCTTATTAAAGAATTACGCGAGCGCACTGGCGTTGGTATGGCAAAGTGCAAAGAAGCACTTGAAGAAGCAAAGGGTAGTCTTGATGGCGCGATCGATCTTCTTCGCAAAGCCGGCATGGCCTCTGCGGTGAAGAAAGAGGGCCGAGAAACAAAAGAAGGCACTATCATTGCAAAAGAAGGCTCCGACGTTGTTGCGGTTGCAGAAATTAATGCAGAAACTGATTTTGTTGTTAAAAACGAAAAATTCCAAGAGTTTTGCAGAAATATAAGCGATGAACTCATTGCTTCAAAACCTGCTTCGCTCGATGCTTTCCTGAAACAGAACTATTCAAAAGACCCTTCGATCACAATCGAAGGGTTACGGTCTCTGATTATCCAGGTGATTGGTGAAAATATCCAGATCAAGCGCATTGCCGTTATGCCAAAAGCAAAGAATCGCTCCTTTGGCATCTACTCTCACATGGGTGGCAAGATTTTAACCGTTGTCGAACTTGAAGGCGAAAACGAAGAAGCTCTTGCAAAAGATATCGCTATGCACGTTGCAGCGGGTGTCCCTGTAGTTGCAGAGTATGTCAAACCTGAAGAGGTTCCTGCTGCCATCATTGAGAAAGAGCGCGAAATTGCGCGTGGTCAAATGGCTGGAAAACCTGCTAACATCATCGAGAAGATCCTCGATGGTAAGATCAATGCCTTTTTTGACACTGTTTGCCTCATTAGACAAAAGTTCATCAAAGATGACTCCATGTCAATTGGCGAATTGATTAAAAAGCGTAGCGAAGCAACTGGCAAGCCTATTAGCCTTGTCAACTTCATCCGCTGGACCATCGGTCAAGCGTAAATCTTTAGGGCGCTTTTACGAGCGCCCTATTTTTAGAATAGACCAAAGACCTATCGTTTTCTTAGAAGTCAACTTGTCGCTACCACACCGCTACTCGTACAGTTACCTTATCTGTTTACACATAAATTTTTTATTGTTAAGTAAAGTAAAAAATTTATATATGAGTAGATCATGCCTATTGACGACCACCCTCAATCGCCAGCGTCAGATCTTGGCCAAAGTTACAGCCGAAGCTATGAACTAAAAAACAAAACTGAAGAAAAGTGTGGTCTCCTTAGGGGCTTCTTTACCGCAACATGGCTGAAGATACAAGCAGGCCTCTCTTCAGGTGGCAGTCGAAAAGTATATAATGAAAAGCTCGTAGAATTAATCAAAAGTAGCCTAAACAGCGATACACTCAAATGGCATCAAGCTCATATAACAGGGAAAACTCTTCGCTGGTTTAGTAAAGAAGTTTTTACACAACTTAATCTTGATACGGATAAAACTGTCAAGATAGCAAAGAGAGCTATCTTCCATGCTCGAGATTCTAAGAAAGCAAATGAATTGGCAACAGAAGTTTTTAATAGAAAAGATCTGCCTGAATTAAAAAAAATAATCGGTGAGAAATCTTTTGAGTCTGAGAAGGCCAAGAAAATAGCCTCACAAATTGCTTACCTACCCGACCACGCAGTTGAACATCTCTTTAAATTATTTACAAATCTAAATTATAAAAAAGCGCTGTTACTTCTTGAACATCTTGAAGACCATCCTCACACACTATTAATTAACCGTTTAAAAGAGCTGCTTCAAAACATAAAAGAGTCCTTCTACTCGGATCAAATACCACAAATAGCAGAGATTCTTAACAAAATCCCAGATACTAGCTTTCTCTCTAAGGAAGAAGCTACGCCGTTTTTCAGAGCTATTGCATCTCAAAACAGCCAAGCTGCAGAGAGACTTTTAGAAAGCGTAGAATCTGGCTTCTATAAGGCACATCTTAGGAATGCAATTAACTCCATTTCAGAAACTCAAGAATCGCAACCACTACTAAAAGAAAGGGAACCTGATTCAGAGCTCGAAATTGATGATGATGGTGATCAGACCTCATCTTTATCAGATGAGCCTCAGTTTGTGCTACAAGAAAGCACACAGGAAAAAGGTGACGATGATGTTCAAAAAATAGTAAGCGATGATTTCGAGAATATAACAAAGCAAATACAGAGCAACGATGAGCGAGTGAAAAAAGAAGTAGATGAATTCCTAAAAGAAATTTCTCCAGAAGATACGAATGAACGCTAATGCTATTTTCCTAAATATCTTCTACAAAATCTTAGCATAATTATTCCAAAAAGAGTAAATAGAGTTTTTAATAAGGATCCTTGCTTATGAAGTACAAAAGAATCTTACTCAAGCTCTCGGGTGAAGCCCTCATGGGGAAAGATCCCTTTGGGATTTCTCAAGAAGCATGCATGCAGATGGCGCAAGAGATCCAAGAACTTGTCGACCAAGGCGTAGAAGTAGCTATCGTCATCGGGGCTGGTAATATTTTCCGCGGCATTCAAGGAAGTACTCTTAATATCCCAAGAACACCAGCAGATCATATGGGTATGCTTGGAACCATTATCAATGGGATCGCCTTCGGTCAAGCGTTAGAAAAATGCGGTGTTGCCAATTGCATCATGAGTGCTATTGATTGCTATCCAATTGCAGAACCCTATAATTGGCAAAAAGCGCTCGCGCATCTCGAACATGGGTGCGTTACCATTTTTGTAGGAGGAACTGGAAGCCCTTACTTTACAACAGATACAGCAGCAGCATTACGAGCGAGTGAAATAGAGGCTGACATTGTGATTAAAGCCACAAAAGTTGATGGTATTTACTCAAAAGATCCCATGAAATATCCAGACGCTATTCGCTATAAAAAACTTACTTTTAGCGAAGTACTTGCACAAAAACTGGAGGTCATGGATGCTACTTCCATTGCTTTATGCATGACGAATCATATCCCAATTCTCGTTTTCAACATGCAGAAAGATAAACTCTCTGCAGTCCTTGAAAACACAAACTTAGGAACGTTAGTTATATGACAGATATTCTCCAAGATACAAAAAACCGTATGAATACAGGCCTAGATCACCTCAAGCATGAGCTAAAAGGTATACGAGCAGGCCGCGCAAGCCCTGCCCTTCTCGAACCTGTAGTCGTTGAAGTCTACGGTACGCCAATGAAGCTAAAAGATATGGCAACAATTTCAGTACCGGAGCCAAGACAACTTCTCGTAACACCTTTTGATCAAAAAAACAACCAAGCTTGCGCAAAAGCAATTGACAAAGCAAATCTTGGCGTGAGCGCCTCTGTTGAAGGTAAGTCGATACGCGTCACTTTCCCAGAACTTGATCAAAACCGCCGTAAAGATTTGATTACTCAGTGCCATAAGAAAAGAGAAGACTGCAAGATTTCAATCCGCAATATGCGCCGTGATGCAAATGAAACTTTAAAGAAGCAAAAATCATCAGGAGTACTTCCTGAAGATGATTTTAAAAAGCTTGAAAAGCAAATTCAAGAGCTGACAGATAAATGCTGTAAAGACGCTGACGACATCGCTGCAACTAAGGAAAAAGAAATTTCAACAGTATAGACGCTAATTTTGTTGCATAAAACCAGGACGACTGGCTAGAATTGAACCACTTTTTGCAAGTAAACCGAATTGCGGAAGGGAAAGGACTCTTCAAAAAAGTTTTGCTATTATAGCAAAAAAAATTTTAAAGAGTCTGCAAGACTGGCCCCATCGTCTAGTCTGGTCTAGGACACCGGATTTTCATTCCGATAACAGGGGTTCGAATCCCCTTGGGGTCACACAAACGGTTACAGCTCATTATATTTGACTCGGGCAAGGAGAGATTGACCGGTTCAAGTATAATGGGCAGTTTTACGAGCCTTTAGCTCAGTTGGTTAGAGCACCTCACTTTTAATGAGGGTGTCGATGGTTCGAGTCCATCAAGGCTCAATTTTGTTGTAGCTCTTATCTTTTCGGTAAGAGCCTACCGCAGCATGGAAAATACTCTACTTCATAAGCACGACATTCAATCGACAACTTCTACCTCTCACGATCAACAGAGTACTTTTTTTTACAATAGGGCTTTTAAAGCTTCTATGCCATAGGGGTTCATGATTTGAAGCGACGATTGATTTCTTTCGTCCCAAAAGGTAAGAGTATATTCTTCTACCTTACTTAAGCAGCTTTTATCGGCCCCTTTATATTTTTGACATAATTGTGCACTCATTTCCTTTAAAAGCTGATTGTTTTTTGCTGCACAAAGTGCTGGCCAATCAAATTGACCGAACGCCTTTTCTAAAGCATCTTCGATTTCTTTTTCTTGTGCGGCAATAGAGCAGCTACGGTGCTCTAGAATCCCAGTCTTTTCATGAAAGCCGTAGGTAATATATTCGCGTTGCTTTTTTCCTTTCCGATCTTCAATTTCTACTCCAATCGTCCAGCTCTCATACCATTTATTAGGGTTATTTTTATTTTGGTAGCGTCCCTTCAATCCTACGAGCTTGACAAAATAATCGATTACTTGAGCAAAGGTATGAGCTGCGATAACCTGATTCTTATTGGATGTGCTGTATTTAGTGTGAGAAAGATTTTTCTCAGGATTCTTAAACCAGTCTTCGACCCAGCTATTGTAGGTAAAGGGAAGAGGTAGAAGCTCTACAATTTGCTGAGTAGGTACGACTGACAATGGAGGAGCTTCGGTAGAGAGCGATGTTCCTACGAGAGGGAGGGCCTTTTTTTCCTCATCTTTTTCCTCTTCTTTACTCTCACTCTTAGAGAGCGAGAGTAAAGCTATTCGTTTTTGTAGCTCTACTTGTTGCTTCTTTTCCCATGCAGCTTGCCATACTTCTTCCCATTGATTAATCTCTAATGGAATAGTTACAGTCAAATAGTCAGCAAGCGGGGTGAGAAAGATATTTGGCTTCAAAGGCTCTCGAAAATATGCTCCCAAACAAACAGACTGGATATTGTCAGGAGAAAATGGGATTAGAGCAAGAGTTGCTATATCCTTGTTTCGTGATGCAGCATAGCCCTGAACCTTAGAAAAAACTGCTTGATAAAGCTTCTGAGATTCTTTCCAGGAATTCGAGTAGCTTGGAAATAGCTTTTTTTTGCTTGTACTTCGTAAAAATGTTCTTTACTTTTCATGCTCTCAACCATCTGAAAGAGAAGAGAGGCTCTGATACGAATGAATACTTACTAGTAATTGAAAATAAATGCCTCTTTTTACTATTTATAAAAAATTAGATAAATAATTATAACAAATTAATGATTTTAAACCGATCGAATATAAATTTATATAATGATAATATTTTTAGTAACTACGGGTTTAATAGGATTGCAAATATCTTGTGATAGTGATAAAATTCATTTTTATAAATCGAGTTTTTCAAAATAACCAATGTGTTTTGCGGTTTATTCATGCAGCCAGTTACAAGAGCTTTACAACCCATAGTCAATATCCACATCTATTTCTCATCACAAAACCAGCTCACTCCTTCACAGCTTATTCAAAAATTATATGATTTAAAAATAGTATTCGACGGAGAGTATAAAAAAGTACACTCATTAACGCATTGTACCAAGTTATGAAAACGTTTCGTTTCAAAATTTTTATTAGCTATCTTGTCCTGCTCCTTGTGTTTTTGAGCATCATGATTCCCTTTGTCTCTAATTCTGTACAGCACATCGTCGTCAAATCAATGCGAGATCGCGCCGATGAACTGATTGAAACCATTACAGATGCCCGTGATGAAGCAGACCTTGCTCAAGCTGTCAAAGATCAGGCTTACCTCGTTTTCTTTCATGTAGCCTTAATTGATAGTACGTTAGATGTACTCTATGACTCGCATAGTAAGCGCCTACTTGGCTCGCATTTCTTTAAACAGCACAAAATAACTCCAGATGTACAAAGTGCTTTTGACTCTAAAGAGGGTATTGTTGAAGAATTTTCCTCTCTGCTTGGACAAAAGCTTGTCTATCTTTCCAAAAGTTTTCGCTTTCAAGGGAAAAAATATGTCTTAAGACTTGCCTTCCCTCAAGAGTATATTCATGAACTTAAGAAAAACTTTACATTTGGGATCACCCTCTTTTCAACTATTTTACTCATCCTCTTTAGTACAATTACAGGTTTTATCTTAGACCATTTTATGAGTCCTGTAAGACAAATTATCCGCGTCATCAAGCCCTACCAAGAGGGCAGAACTTCCTATCTTCCAGAAATTCAGGTCCGCTCCTACTTAAAAGATGAGTTTTCAGACCTTGCCAAGACATTTAACTCTCTTTCAGAGCGTATCAAATACCAAATTGAAACTCTAACGCAAGAAAGAAATGAAAAAGAGGCCATCCTTGAATCTCTTACAGAAGGGGTTCTAGCCGTCGATCAAAAGATGCATATCTCCTATGCCAACTCGACAGCCATTGCCTTTCTTTCCAAAAGGCTCATTCTCCCCCCAAAGTGCATCGAGCTCTTACACCGCTGCCAAACTCATAAAAAAACTTTTAATGACGAGATTCAGATTCAATTAAATGGATCACTCTTGCACCTCAATATTGTAGCCTCACCAAAGCAAGATGGAGCGATTCTCGTACTTCAAGATAAATCAATTCATTATAAAATTTTAGAAATGAGAAAAGAGTTCATTGCAAACGCCTCTCATGAGCTCAAAACACCCATTACGATCATTCGAGGCTTTGCAGAAACCCTTCAAGACAATCCCGAACTGGAAAAAGCTGTAATCAACGATATCACAGCTCGCATCATTAAAAACACGCACCGTATGACAAAAATTATTCAAAATCTTCTTACACTTGCTGATATTGAACAGCTACCTCAATTCAAACTCCAGTCGTGCGATCTTCATGATTTAATCCAGACCTGCATTCAGACAATGCAAATATCGCATCCCAAAACCAACGTGAAAGTAGAGGCGCACCCTGAAAAGTGTATTATTAAAGCAGATCCGGAACTTTTAGAAGTTGCGCTCACTAACCTTCTTGACAATGCCGCCAAATACTCTAAAGAGCGTCCTGAAATTACTGTCCTCTTTGATAAAACGGCAAGCTCCATCAATCTTTCGATCAAAGATCAAGGCATTGGTATTCCAGAAACTGATCTCCCTCATATTTTTGAACGTTTCTACACCGTTAATAAAGCCGAATCTAAAAAACTAGGAGGATCGGGTCTTGGGCTCTCTATCGTTGAAACCATTGTTGAAAAACACTTTGGAAAAATTTCTGTAGAGTCTACCATAGGAGCAGGTTCAACCTTTACCATACAGCTACCGAGATCAGAATGATAAGTGTTACGATCCTTACTAAGAATAGCCAAAAGCATATTCAGAAAATCCTTAACAGCCTTCATCCATTTAGCGAGGTCGCTATTCTCGATACAGGCTCTCAAGACCATACAATGGGATTTGCCAAAGAATTTTCAAATGTCGTCATACATGAAAGTCCGTTTATTGGTTTTGGTCCATGCCATAACCTCATTTCAACACTTGCAAAGAATGACTGGATCTTGTCTATCGATAGCGATGAAATTCCTTCCCAAGAGCTTATTCAAGAAATTTTAAATCTAAAACTTGACCCACAATGCATCTACACCATATCAAGACATAACTCTTATAGAGATAAATTCATTAAAGGCTGCGGCTGGTACCCCGACCGAGTTGCACGTCTCTATAATAAAAAGGTGACAAAGTTTTCAGAGGCACTTGTGCATGAATCGATTATAAAAAAAGATCTCCGAGCTATTGACCTGCAAGGCCCTCTGCTACACTTTCCCTATAATTCGACGAGTGATTTTTTGAACAAAATGCAGCACTACTCTTCTCTCTTTGCAGAAGAGTACAAAGGAAAGAGATCCGCTTCCCTATTCACAGCTATCGCGCATGGAGGAGCTGCATTTTTGAAGAGTTATTTTTTAAAGAGAGGCATCTTACTTGGCAGCCAAGGATTTGAGATTTCCGCTTATAATGGCATCACAGCCTATTATAAATATTTAAAGCTACGAGATGCCAATACCAATTATTGATCTTCTAATTTTACTAAACTATCCATCAATTCATCTGCAAGTTCAGTATAAGGCTTCATTAATGTGATGGTACTATTGATCCTATCTTCTATTTGAACCGCTCTCCAACTCGTAGTATTCCACTTATTCTTCTCAATTGTTTCAAAGACAGCTTTTGCAAGCTCATTGAGCTCATCAAGTGTGATCGACTTCAAACGCTCTTCAGAAAAACAGCCTCTTACGTTCACACCAAGCTTTGCATAGAGATAGTTTAATTGTTCAGCACTCTCTTCATTCAACTTTCCATGGAATCTCAAATTGAGTTCAGTTTTTTGTACAAAGGTGCGCAAATTCATCAAAGCGAGTGCACATTTTGCCTGTTTGACCTCCGGTGTGTTTTTACTTTGCATAGCAGCTTCAAGTGTTTTTGCCTCAATCACACTCTCACCGAGCTTCTGAGCATTGCGTACAAATGATTTGAGGGTAGTTGACTCGAGTAATGCATTTTTTGCATCCACTATCCTATTATAAATCCCTGAATAGACCCCTCTCGCAAGGCTTCCTACGTTTTTCTCACCAAAGGCTGTTTCTTCTCTTCGTGCGAAGGATTTAATATGGCCCAACAGAGACACTGGCCGCTTTTTTTCTATTTTTGAAAATTTTTCCAAATATATATCTATTTGTTTACTCGTCTCAGCCCCCTTTTTCTTGAGAAATTTTTGCACATCAACATCTTCTTGTAATCGATAAGGGATAGTGATGTGAAGAGCTTCCTTCAAAACTGCTCGATGAGAAGTAAGTCGTGTACTGATACTTGGCTTTTCGATGGCTGCAAGCGCTTTTTGTTTCAGAATTTCAAGATTTTTGATGGCCTGGGAAAATTCTTTGGATTCTACTTTCTTCATTTGCTGCATTTTCATTCGCAGTGAAGGTGATTGATTGACTTCTGTACCTTTTGCATGGACTAATTGAAAAAGTTTTCCCATATTCTCGCTAAATTTCTTAAGCGTATCAAGATCACTGAGCATTACATTCTTCGTTTGTATTTTCGCATTGATTTCTATTTCCACCCCTAAAAATTGCTTAATGAGAAGTTCAATATTAGCCTCAAACTTAAGTCCACTACGGAAAGAGCCATGTTTTTGAAGGCTTTTGACAAGTGTACTACTCTCTGGATTCGCAACGGCCTCTCTAAAAAGAGCTGTAAGAGCTGATTTATCAACTCCTTTAATTGCCTGCTCAAATCCTGTATTAAATCCTTCTAGTGCACTTATATCCGAATAGAGGGGTTGATAGGCTGGGGCTGATGGGGTTTGCATAACGATCTCCTTACTTTTTCTTTAAATTATCAAATTAAAATTTAAATTACTATAAAAATATAATTGTTTTTAGTAAGCATAAAAAGTAAGAACGCCATTTATTTTAAATAAAGTAACTATAAACTATGAATAATACGTTTATGACCAGAAGAAAAAGCAAGTGTCTCTCGCGAGGCAAGAGAGTGCCAAGAATGGCCAGAAATTTTCTTTGGGGAATGAGCTATAAAAAGCTTGGGATAGAGAGTGACGCGATAGCGCGTAAAGGAATGCTTGACCTCGGGAAGTAGCTTTTCAAAAGTTGCATCAATAGCAAGCTCTACTCTAATTTTATTAAGAATCTCCTCTTGTGAAAGCCCCCCTTTTTCTGAGGGAAAATAAGGAAACTCATAGAGTCCCGCCATCACTTTCCCTTGATCGCCACACTTTAACAAAAGCTCATCCTGAAAGAGAATCACAGCGACATCCCGAAACAGCACCTCATACTGCACCTTCTTTGCTTTCACTGGAATTTCTGTCTCTCTGCCATTTAAAGCGCTTTGACATTGAGATACTAAGGGGCATCTCTCACAAAGAGGTGCTTTGGGTCTACAAACGGTGGCTCCTAGTTCTATCAATGCCTCTGACAGTACCCAGCTTTCATGCTCTGGAAGGAGCTCTTCAACGAGCTTACGAACCTGCTTTTGGGTAGTCTGACGAGTGATATCCTCTTCAATTTCAAAAAGCCGCGCCATGACACGCATCACATTGCCATCAACGGCTACAGCTTTTTCATGAAAGCCAAAGGCGCGGATCGCACCAATAGTATAAGGACCTAACCCCTTAATCTTTTGGAGCTTATCTGCCTCTCGGGGAATGATTCCGTCAAACTCGCGGACAAGGAGACGCGCCGCCTCTAAAAGTGCTTTTGCTCTCTAATAGTAGCCAAGCCCTTCCCAATATTTTAAGACTTCCTGCTCGGATGCTTTGGCTAAGGTTTCGATATCAGGAAAGCGCTTCATCCAGCGAGTAAAGAAATCGACAACGCGCGCGCTTTGGGTCTGCTGGAGCATCACCTCTGAAATCCACACCATATAGGGTGTAGGATCAGATCTCCAAGGAAAGATGCGCTTTTCCTGCAAAAACCAAGCACGTAGAGGTTCTATGTCAATTTCATGAATCATGAAAAGACAGTATCATTTCTCTTATTTCTTTTCACCGAGATAAGGGCGTATAAATGCACCCGCAACTGTCCCAACACAAAGGCCGGGCGATGCAATCAAAAGTGCAAGCGCTGCCGCTACGAGCACAAAGCCTCGAAAAATACCCTCTAGCACAAGATATTCTTTAAATGCTGAAATTCTCTCACGTGTCTCTTTTGAAAAATAAAGACCTAAGATAAATCCAACAACCAATCCACCTATGCTATAGCCGAATAAAGAGCACAAGAGACCTAAAAATAATATAATATAAGCGATGGCATCTCGCTTGTTATTCATTAAAAATTGTAAAAAATTTTCACTCGCTCCATGAGGAGGCTCTCTTTCTGGTTCTTGCATCATGACCTATTCTCCTTTGCATCTTTTATTCTATCTGTTACATTTTTTTTATGGAAAAGTCAAACATATTAAAAATAATTTAAATATAGATTGCCAAGATGCCTCTTCATCCCTGGATTTTACGTAAGCTCAATATCATCCTCGGTAGCTGCCTATTCGCCTTTCTCCTCCTGTTAGGAGCTATGTTTGTCATGCGCTCTAAAACAACTCCTACGATACCGCCTGTCCCTCCAAAAAATAGTACGCCAGAGATACCTTTTGCCTTTAAATGTTCACCTGAGGCTTATAATGCTATAGGTGAGCCGTTTCTATACCTTACTAAAGGAATTTTTACATCTAAACTACCTGACTTGCGCCCTCTTCTCGTCTCGTATGGAATCAATTGCCGTCCTGATAGCTCTAAAGAAAAGGCACAACTACTGATTGGCATACGTGGCCAGCTCCCACCGGCCAGCGTCAAGCTTGAAGAAAAAGTATACCTGAAGCATGATCCAAGGCCAGGTGTGCATCGTTGGGGCTTTAGCGAAAACAATACGCCAACAGCGATTTGGATCGAAGCAGAGGTCAAAGATAATCAAATCGTAGTCCGGCTCAAAATGAAAGACTCACAAGGAAAAATTATTAAAGAGCCTCACGAACTATCCAACTTTGCGCTCCCAGAGATACCGTTACCGCAAAATGGAGTATATGCCTTTAACTGGCAAGTAGGCGCTGATAAAGTGGATGCAACGCTACTTACTCGCCAAAAGGCCAAATGGTTTGGTCAGGACCTCTTTTTACAAAATTATGGTGGTGATGAGTTTACTTTTGCACGCGGAAGAGAGCGCATAGAATTTGGGGAAGGCGCCAGCCAACATGTCATTTTCGCCAAAGAAGGGGATATCTTTGTATATACTAATGACATGTGGCAGTCTGTCGAAGCAGGCCCTGAATCACATGGTAAGCCTCTTTTACAAGTAAAAAAAGTTTCGGAACAGAGCATTAGTTTTATACTCTGGGATCCTGAAGGCAAACATAAAGTACCGCTTGAACTCTTCCGTACACCTGAGCAACCTTTGAATCCTAACTCCTTTGCAATCAAACTACTAGGTGCAAGAACAAGACAAGACTGGATCGCAGAAATTGCTGGCAAAAGAACTCTCTTACGAACCGATGACTGGCTGCTCTGGAATGCAGGTAAGTGCGAGAGACTCCTCTCAAACCAACAAATCAACGAGTATCTTTCAGGACAGCTTCGAGGAGAACTGATTATTCTTGAGGGAACCGAGAAGATCAATAATGAACTCTGTCTTATAGGCTATCGATTTAACGAGTACCGCACAAAATTTACACCTATCTGCATTCCTCTCTACAAAACTCTCGATTCAATGAAAGATAGTAAAGAGCGTAAGCAAGAAACCCTTCCCAATCAAATAGGTCTTGAGCAGAATGGCGCAGCTGAAGATGATCAAAACTCACAAAATACCTCAGATGATGAGGATGAAGAATATGAAGACGAAGATGATGATGATGACTTTATTTAAGAAAAAATATGTATTCCTACCTTTATTATTAAGCACTTGCTTCTGCGGCCTGCTGCCAGCTGCATCTCTTGCAGAAAAGCGCCTCAGCCTTTCCGGAAATGAAGGACCACGTAATAACGAAAGTTTTAAAAGCACTATTCGTTCGATGAACCAAGAGATTCTGAAGAAAAAACAGGAGCTTTTGAAATTCAATACAGAATCGAATGCTCTTTATGCTCAAGCAATTGCAGAGAAGAAAGATGAAGTTTTTATTAATGAGCTCTTTTCTACACGCTTTAAACTTGCTGAAAAAATCAAAGGCGAAATTACTACCCTCGAAGAAAAATGGAAAGATCTCTCCAAAAATCTTATCGATCAAGAAGATGAAGGGCTATGGCATCAGCCGGATACGACCATCGGACAGCTTGTTGTGGACTATGGATCGGTAGACAACATCTATCTTATGCCTCCAGAAATCGCTGGAATGAAAATTCATATTAGCTCACAACTGACCGTTCCTCGTGCTTCTTGGAATGAAATGCTTGAACTTATCCTAGCAAGTTACGGTATCGGCAGTAAGCAGCTCAATACCTTTACAAGACAGCTTTTCTTTATGAGGCTCAATCAGTCGAGCCCATCCGCTATTTGTGATAATCCACAAGAGCTCATCACCATGGCACCTGAATCCAGAGTCTGCTTTGTTGTAGCGCCGCCGCCTACTGAGACAAAACGCATTTACCAATTTTTAGAAAAATTTGTCCCACAAGAGCAGATGAGTTTCCAGATGATTGGCAGCAATATTGTCATTGTCGGCATCACAAAAGAAATTCAAGAACTTCTCAAAATTTACAACTTTTTATTATCACCAAAGCAAAGCCACGAATACCGCCTTATCTCACTTCAAAAGGCGCATAGCGAAGAGGTCGCGCAAATTCTTCAATCACTTTTTGAAGGAGAAGCATCGCGCTCTTTTGGCGAGCCCTCTGGTGGCAAGCATATGCCCGCTTTCGGAGCTGAAGGCGGCTCTTCTGGCTTCCGTATCATTACAATGAAGCACCCCTCTCAGTCTCTTTTCTTACTTGGAAAGCGCGAGCAAATTGAAAAAGCTGTGCAAATCATTCAAGACATTGAAACTCGCATTGGTGAAGTGCAAGAAAAAACTGTCTACTGGTACCCGTGTAAACACTCAGAGGCAGAAGAGCTTGCCAAAGTGTTAAGCCAAGTCTACTGCAAGATGGAATCCATTCCACAAGCGTTTGCTAATACTGCAAAAGATAAGCCTTTCCATAGAAAGCAGCCAAGAGATCCATCGAATTCTGCTGCAGGTGAACAAGAAATACTCGACAGCACCGGTTTTGTCACTCCTCCAATTGTTGGTCCTCAATGGATAGGTGCAGGAGGAGGCGCCGTGAAAAAGAAAAATTTTGAACTGCATGAAAACTTTATTGTTGATCCCAAGACAAACTCCATTGTTATGGTTGTAGAGGCCTATCTTCTGGAAAAAATCAAAGATCTTGTTAAAATGCTGGACGTGCCAAAGAAAATGGTACAAATCGATGTGCTGCTTTTTGAAAAGAAAATTACTGATACGAATAATTTCGGCATGAACCTCCTTCGTCTAGGAAATGTTGCCTCCGATAAACACAGCACAAATTATGCCTGGAATAATATTTCGAAAAAATCCCCTATGGCTGGTATTTTACAATTCTCGCTCTCCCGGCATGGCGGTGGCTTTATTCCTCCGTATGACATTGCATTTAACTTCCTCTTAACCCAGCAAGATGTGCAGATCAATGCCAATCCTTCGGTAACAACTGTTAACCAAACGCCTGCTAAAATTGCAATCGTTGATGAAATTTCTATTAATACTGGTGTCATCGAGGTGAATGCAACGAATGATACTCGCTTTAAAAATTCATTTTCTAGAGCGCAGTATGGTATCACGATTCAAATTACACCTACAATCCATGCAAAAGCAGATGGACTAGATGAGACGAATGAACCAAAATTCATTACTTTGCAAACAGAAGTTGATTTTGATACCCCTATCAATAATAATAACGACCGTCCAGATGTTATTAAGCGAAATATCAAAAACGAAGTGCGCATTGCAGATGGGGAAACCATCATCCTAGGAGGCCTTCGAAGAAAAAATGCGGCAAGCGAGCAGCACTCCATTCCATTTTTTGGAGAGCTTCCAGGTGTCGGCAAATTCTTCAGCACCACCTCCTTAACTGACACAAGCACCGAGATGTTTATTTTCATCACTCCAAAAATTGTTCCAGACCCTAGTGATGAGTTCCATCTCATGCGTCGCCAAGAACTTGTAAGACGTCCAGGTGATATCCCTGAGTTCTTAGAAGAAGTTGAGCTTGCTAAAAAGGAAGAGAAAAAGCAGCTGTTTGAACGCAGCTTAAAGCTTCTTTTTGGAAAAGCTGATATTACAAACACAAGCCCCCAAATACAATGACAAGTAATTTGACAGACAGCCTTAAAGAAAAGCTTCAGCAATTACTCTCAACGTCGCTTGCTCAAAAAATGGCCCCCTCTTTTTTTAAAAAAAAGAATGAAGCGCTCCCCAAAAAGCCAAGGCTTCCTATTCAGATTACTGATGAAGCCATGCGGGCGCATGCCAAAGCGCTTGGTATTCCTGTTTATGAAGATCTCTCCTCCTTTCACATTGAAAAGCATCTCACAAAAGCAATTCCCTACTCCTTCGTTAAAAAGCATCTCTTTCTCCCTGTTGGCGAAAATGAAACAGGGGTCATCATTGCAACCTATGACCCTTTTAATCTTGATGCCATTGAAGAGCTCAGGCTACTTTTAAAGCGCAATATTGAAACAGTTTTTGTCCCCAAGCAAACAATACTTGCGGCTGTACATGAATACTACCATCAGGATGAATCGGCCTCATTAGTTGCCAATCAGTACAAAAAGGATAACGGTGATGATAGTGACGAGGCTGGAATTGAAACCTATGACCTTCTCGATGACTCCTCGGATCTTCCTCCTGCGCTACAACTCATCAACTATGCCATTGCTGATGCGATCCAACAAGGCGCCTCCGATATTCACTTTGAGCCTCAAGAGAGCAACCTTTTAATCCGGTATCGCATTGATGGCGTCTTACAAACAAGACTGACACCATCACAAGATCTTCAATCACAACTTCTGACGCGTCTGAAGGTCATGGCAAAGCTCGACATCTCAGAACGTAGACTCCCTCAAGATGGAAGAATTAAAATGCGTCTTGGAGGTAAACAGATCGATTTTCGTGTGAGCACTCTGCCGACTGTCACAGGGGAACGTATCGTACTACGTATCCTCGATAAGGGAAATGTTGTTCTTGGTCTTGATAAAATCAACATGCCCGAGTTCTGTTTACAAGAATTTCGTAAAGCCATTGATTTTCCAGAAGGTATTATTCTCGTAACAGGCCCTACCGGTAGCGGAAAGACAACCACTCTTTATAGCGCTCTTACAGAACTTAAAAATGATGATACAAACATCATGACAATTGAGGATCCGGTGGAGTATCGTCTCAAGGGAATCGCTCAAATCGGTGTCCATCCAAAGATCGGCCTTACCTTCGCCGCAGGTCTTCGCCATATCCTCCGCCAAGACCCAGACATTATCATGGTGGGAGAAATTCGCGATAAAGAAACAGCAGAGATTGCCATCCAGGCAGCCCTCACTGGCCACCTTGTCTTAAGCACGCTTCACACAAATGATGCTCCCTCTGCAATTGTCCGTCTTGTAGATATGGGAATTGAGCCTTATCTCATCTCATCGTGCGTTGTCGCGGTATTAGCACAACGACTCGTTCGTAAAATTTGCCCTTCATGTAAGATTGCGTATGAGCCGACCGCCACAGAACTTGCAAACCTGGGTATAGCAGCCACACAGCTCTACAAAGGAAAAGGTTGTCCCGAGTGTCTCAATTCTGGCTTCCGCGGACGTCACGGTATTTATGAGCTCATGCCCGTAACTCCCTCGATCCGCAAACAAATTTTAAAATCTCCTGATTCAGCAGAACTGCAACAAGTAGCCCTGCAGCATGGCATGAAGACGCTCCGAGACCATGGAAAAGCGCTTATATTACAAGGCATTACGACAATGAGTGAAGTCTGGCGTGCATCCAAAGGCGAGGATGAGGGGTAGCAATCTATGGCACTCTACGCATATAAGGCCTATACAGCTGAAGGGAAAAAGACCCAAGGAACACTAGAGTCTACTTCCGAACAAGAAGCCAAACAAAAAATTCGTGAATTACATCTTATTCTTTGTGAGCTCAAGGAAAGTAAAGACAGAAAAGGTTTTGCAGATCTATCAAAAGATAATTTGATTGTTTTTACCTCACAACTCTCACAGTTAATCTCTGCAAAAATTCCACTCTATGAAAGTCTTCTAGCACTCGAAGAGCAGGCCAGAAGTGAACCCTACCACTCACTCGTTCTCTCACTTTCAGAACGCGTCAAGGCAGGATCCTCACTTTCTAAAACCATGCAGGATTTTCCCAACAGTTTCTCTCCTCTCTACCGCGCTTTAATTTCAGCAGGAGAGGCTGTAGGAAATTTAGAACTTTCTTTAGTCAGACTTTCAAGCCTTCTCTCTTACCAGCGAAAAATGGCAAAACAGCTAATGTCTGCATTAACCTATCCTCTCTTTCTTGCAGCTATGATGTTTGTTTCCATCTGCATTTTGATTGGCTTTGTCATCCCTTCAATCGAAGCGCTTTTTGAAGGAAGGACGCTTCCCTGGTTTACGGCAATTGTCTTTGCAACAAGCAGCATCGCTCGCGATTACTGGTACTTTTTTGTGGGTGGCGGTATTGCTATACCAACATTTCTCTATTTCGAGCTGCGTAAACCCTCCGTAAAGGCAAAATTGCAGCGATTTTCACTCAAAATTCCGGTTTTAAACCGCTATATCATTCACGCATCGCTCGCCCGTTTTGCACGAACGCTCGCTACCCTTCTTGATGGAGGCTTGCCTCTTCCTCAATCACTTGCCTACGCCTCCGAAGCGCTCCACAATGCAAGACTCCAAGAAATCGTAGACACTGCAGCTGCAAAGGTCATTGAAGGAAAAACGATTAGCCACGAGCTTTTGCGCTATAAAGAGATTCCTTCACTCTTTTCTCGAATGATCCGCATTGGAGAAGAGTCAGGAAAGCTCTCACCTATGCTGACGCAAGTTGCCTCTATCTATGAAGAAGAGACAGAGCGCACCTTGAATAAACTTGTCACACTGGCCCAACCTATTCTCCTCATTGTAATGGGGGGTGTGATTGGAACTGTAGTAATTTCTATCCTCTTACCACTCAGTGACTTCGGCTCAGCGATGGACATGTAATTTACCTTTGTAATTTTCATACTACATTTTTTAATGGTATCCTGTTATGGTGGGATTTGATAAAAAATTTTGGTAACCAAGGAGCATATGAATATGAAGAAAAATATACCCCAAAAAAAACGTTCTATTACACTTGTTGAGATTATGATTGTCATGCTGTTAATTGGTATGATTACGGGCACTATGGCGTATAACTATAAGAAGAGTCTTGATAGAGGAAAAGAGTTCAAGACAAAAGAAATTATCTCTCGCGTTGAAGCTGCATTAAACATGGCTCTGGCAGAAGGAGAGATTACTCCCACTGAACTTAATGAGTCGTCAGGCGCTGCTTGGAAAGCTATTATAGCCAAATCTCCTCTTGTAAAGTCTCAAGCTCCCACCAACGCCCCTAGTGGCGCCACCAGTAGCACCGGCAGTAGCCCCGGCAGTAGCCCCGGCAGTGGCACTACTGCCAGCACCAGCACCAGCACTAGCACTAAAACCAATAAAGTTGTGGATTTTACTGTGGATGCAAATCAAAGTCCTTTAAAAGTTCGTTATGACGATGAGCTTGGCGTAGTAGTAACGTCATAACGTCTGG
>JAQGPK010000228.1 GCA_028293095.1 Chlamydiia bacterium
AATTTTGAGGCACTAGTATGAAAAAATGGATTACTTTTTTTGTTTTATTTACCCTCCTTATAGTCGTATCCTTTGTAGGCTACACATACCTTCATCGAGCTGAATTTCTCTCTACAATACTCAGTAAAACACTCAACATATCAATGAAAGTTAAAAATATTCAGATTTCGAAGCATGGCCTTCTAGTGAAAGGGATCAACGTTCAAAATCCACAAGGCTGTACACTAAAAAATGCCCTTCAAGTCGATCGTATTGAAGTGAAAATGGACTGGGTTGAGCTTGTAAAAGCGCTTATTGGTGTTAAAAACAAAAAAATTGTCATTGATCAAATAAAGATTATAAGCCCTCAAATGAGTGTTGAGCTTTTTACCCTTACAGGATCTGACACCAATTGGAAACGGCTCTTAAGCAATATGCCAGCTGGAAACGACGAACCATCTTCACGAAAATTTGAGATCAAAAGGCTTGTCATTACAAATATTGGTCTTGAGATCAAGCAGCAAAACATCTCTCAATCCTCTTTTAAGCCATCACCAATTGCAAAACTCGAATTCAAAAATCTAGGAAGTGACACTGCAGCATCCGCCCAGGAGATTATTAGAGGAGTGTTTACCGCACTTGTAAGCGAAGCTGCAAAAGAGCTACAGTTAAAAAATATGCAGCCTGAAGAGGTGATCAAAAAGCTTCCACCAACAGTCCAGGATGGCGTAAAGCAAGCAGGCGATCAGATAAAGGGATGGCTCCGTAAAAAATAAGCGGATTCTCCTTGAGCTTTTTAGTGGGAATTTTGTACTATATAACGCATATTCCATTCCGGGTTAGCTCAGTGGTAGAGCAGTAGACTGTTAATCTATTGGTCGTAGGTTCGAATCCTACACCCGGAGATCTTTCAAAGGGATGAAACTTCTTAAATTTCTTTTCTAATTGGAATTTCCTTAGAGAACTTTTGCTTCAAAAACCATCATTGTCATCGTATTTAACTACTTGTGAAACCGTTGCTTTTTGGCCATCAATTACAACCAGGTACTCATATTACTGCTGAAGGCGCAGATGATGTGGGCAAACAAGAACTTGATGAATCTGTCTTTGATCGTGCAGACCTAATTATTGTAGACAGTTTGCAGCAATGTTCTAGCTATGGAGATCTTTCCCATGCCAAAAACGAAGATTTACATTCCGTAATCGAATTAGGTAAATTGCTACAAGAACCTCGAAAGAGACAACCACATTGGATCACAGTAGCAGATCTTACAGGATTAGCTATTGAAGATCTTCAAGTAGCTAAAGCTATTTATACGAAGCTTGAATCTATCTAGATCAATCTATGATTCAATCATTTCACACATACGTATCAAACACTTATTTCCTTATAACAAATATTGCAAAAGGATCCTTTTCGGAGGTTGCTACTCTTTGAATTCGACCTGATTCAATCATAGTTTTTAATCGAGTTCTTGCTGTCCTGTCAGATACATTCCAAATCCTTGCAGCCTCTTTTGTTGTTATTGACTGCTTTTCTTCCAAATGATCAATGAGGACTTCTTCCCATATTAATAGTTGACGTTGCTGAGTACGCTTTCCATATAGAGTCAGCCGAAATTGATTGTTATGCTCTTCGATTAAAGGGATATTTAGTCCATCTTTGGCACAGACTGCAAGTATTCTTTGTAATCCTGATCCCCATTGCTCGATTAGCTTTAATTCTTTAAATACTCGACCTATTACACGATTACGTAGTTTTGAAAAACCCATTAGAGCTTTTTGAATAGTTTGCCCAAAAGGCAGCCCCCCAGGATTTGTAAACTCAATTCGATCGTCAAAAATTGCAATTTGTATATAACATCCTTTTATAGAATAGTCAGAATGAAGAATTGCATTTATTACAGCTTCACGTAATGCAAAAGGAGGATATTCTGGAATATCTTCACGATGAATTTTACCAATGACGCTTTCAATCGATGTGTTTTTTTCAATAAATGCTAAGACATCTCCAATTGCAACAGGCAAACTAGATGTGATTTCCTGACTATCTATAATTTTTTCTTTTGTCATCCCTTTAAATCTCGCACACCGAATAAGAGCATCAGGAAAGAGAGTCAGACGGTTAAGGCCAAATAATAACGTCCCTCCATTTGTATTGATAGATTTACCTAAATGCTCCGTTAATATATTCAGAGCTTCTAACTGTTTCTTGTTAGGGTATTTTTTAACAATTGCAAAAGCATTTTCAATAGCCTCTTCATCCAGCACTCCTTTTGGAGAAGGCAATTCATCGTAGGCGCGATTTTCTGAAAAGAGCTTTAGAGAATTTAGCATTTCATCATCAGCAATGCGATTTGTAGAACCAAACCGAATGTAAACGCCATTTTTTGACCCTTCTGCTTTCAAATAAAAGGGTCCAGCGGCATGAGGAACGCGTATGATAATTAACTCTCGATCACGATAAGCATGAATCTCTATATCTGGAATGATTAAGGGGGCGACGCTATCGCTTATTGCATTAGCAATTCTCTCTTCTTCATGAAGAGAATTAGGAACCCCAACAATTTCTTTCGTTTTATCCCTTACCCCTATAAGTAATATTCCTCCTGAAGTGTTAGCAAAAGCCACAACTGTTTTGACTATTCCAGAAAGAGATTTTGTGTTTTCTTTGAATTCCACGGTCTTGGATTCGTTTTGTGATAAGTATTCTTCAATCATGTAGGCCTGTCCTTTTAAACTTCTGACTAGGAAATTAACACGGAAGAAGACGGAAGTCAAGTATTTCCGTGTTAATTTTTTCTCGATCCTTTTAACCTGTAGCAGACACAAAGCTAAACATTAGAAATGAGGAAATTTATATGGCTAAAAATCAACTTTCACAGCAAGACTACGATCACCTCATAGATTCTTTTGCCCAACAACTCTGGTTTCTAAGAGAACGATGGGAAGGGATCAAAGCATTAAGAACTGGTAATCAGGGATTTTTTACCTCTGTATGGACTCCGCATCATCGGTTTTTCGACTCTGTTTACAGATCATTTGTGTATGATTTTTATGTTGGAATTTGCCGATTGGAATTTCCTTAGAGAATTTTTGCTTCAAAAACCATCATTGTCATCGTATTTAACTACTTGTGAAACCGTTGTACTGCTCTTAATCTTATATAGTTTTTTTCATTGCGTTTCTTAGAGATACCTGATACCGTTCGCTAACTTATGGAGGCTGTGGATGCGCTTTGTTCGGTTGATTTTCCTTTTTCTGTATTGTAGTAATAGTTTTGCAGCAGAAACTCCGTTCTTAGGGGTATCCATTCCCAAATCAGGATCCTACTTGTTTGTAAAGTTGATCCATCTCATGACCGGTTGTGATGCTATTGGCAGTTGGAATGGTAAATTACCGGCAGAAGAGATCGATCGCTTACTTCTCGAAATAGACAGCTCGAAGTTTTTTTCATTTTCTCATGCCAATGAACCGCATTATTTGGACTTTGCGAAGCGACATCCCGAATATGTGAAATTATTTGAAGTTAGAGATCTTCGCGATGTAATGGTATCTGCTGTTTTCCATTTTAATGAGCAGCTAGAAAAACGAGGCTTGCGGACTTTTGATGAAAAACTGACATTTATTCTCACATCTAATACCATCTGCTCAAATTGGATCGAGAATAATGCCAAACTCTATCCAGAATGGATCGCTTTGCCAAATACATATGTTATTAGGTTTGAAGACCTCATCGGAAAGGCTGGAAAAGGAAGCAGAAAAAAACAAAAAGAAACGATCTCTTTGATTTTTTCTGTATTAAATATGGAACTGACGCAAGCAAAGCTTAATTGGATCGCTGATAATCTCTTTGGACATCCCCAAGACAAAATCTCTTGGACCTTTAGAAAAGGGCATATTGGGGACTGGAAAATCTATTTTCAAGATCATCACAAACGCTTCTTTAATAAACGATGGGGAAAATATCAGAAAAAATTAGGATATAGCCTCTGTAAAGTAAATGGATAGAACACGATACGATACTAGCGCTTCGTAAAACAATGCGCCTCTTTTTAATAACGCCGAAGTAACTCAATCAGTTGAATGGTGATCCAAAAACCTAGAAATTAACCGATTTTCACATTTGTAAGAGCAGGATAATCAGCGAATTGAAAAAACTTCGTGCGATGGTTTGTTTCTCTTGGATCTTTTCATACCTTTGTTTTAACTTCGGAGATGTTGTGTAGAGGATTCCATCTTTAATTTCGTCGCGGTCGGAAAGAATTACCTTTTCTGGATCAATCAAAGTCTTGTAAGTAGATAATAAATTCTCATATTCATATTGCTTGACCCATGTCTTTGCCTCAATCGCCTTTTGCGCATAAGAATCGTAATTTTCATAGACATCTCTTAAGGCTAAAGCCAGATCGTCCACCGAAGTGTTGAATTGCATTCCTAAAAATTCAGACCATCCCAAATATTTAGCTTGGATGGGAATGAGGCTCGGGACAGACCGGACATAATTGGAGAGACAGATCGTCGACTGGCCAGTATTGTCAGTGACAATACATGGGAGCCCAATGGCCAGTGCCTCACGCGGTTGTAGAGAAAATCCTTCGCCAGTAGATGGACTGACGTAGCAATCAATCGATTTTAACACCCGTATATAGTCTTTTTGTCCGAGTGAAATATTTGTTATGCTCACGTTTTTCAATCCAAGAGAACAAATAGTGTTTTGGAGCTGGCTTAAATACTCTTGTTCCGCCCATCGACCGTTAATAACAAGCCTTAGATTGGGATTATTCCCAAACTCTCGGGCAAAAGCTTGAACTAAAGTGAGTTGGTTTTTCCGATTGCAGATAGAGCTTAAATTGCCAAAAACAAAGGGTTGGTCTTTTGGCCTTGTGTGGAAAGAGGCTTTTTTTAAAAATGAATCGAGATACATGCCGAGAGGAACGGTGAATATGGGAATGCGGACGCCAGAGTTCTTGTATACATCAACTAAAAAGTGATCAGGAACTACTACCGCATCAAACAAAGTATTTAAGATCATTACCCAAGATGCTGGAATTTTCGTCGATTCAAACATAGAATAGGCAATTCGAATATCTGCTTCCGGCAAGGAAGGAAATTGATCGTCTTCACACCCTAAAAGAGAAGGTTCAAAGATCAGTATTCTGGCCGCCTTCCTATATTTGCGGGAAGCGATCCTTTGAACCGACCAGGGAATGTCTTTAAATTTACAGCTGCCGTACTTGTAATACTGCATGCTAAAGGTATTTCTCAACGCATCAATCAGTCCTACCGATTGTCTTCCAATCCCATCTGCAAATTGGATCGGTCCCATGACTGCTACATCACACCGATAGCAGAACCTTGTGTAAGCGGCAAAACCAAAGAAGCAAACCACCAAAACAAAAGCAAAGAGTACTAATCTACGTTTTTTCATTAAGAGAATTTTTTTAATCGATGTTTGTTAAAGCGATTGAGACTATCGGATTCTATATATAAAAAGAAGAGAAAAATAGAGCTCTTAATAGGATCTACGGCATGTAGATCAGTAACTCCCGAGAGACAAAGGTAGAGAGGAGATGGGCAATGCAGTGTCTTTTAGTACATAGCAAGAAGGATGGTATTTAGAAATTTTAACCTCCTACCTACTAAAAATAAAAAGAAATATTTAAACCATAACTACATTGATTGCATTTAATAATATAAGGCTTTATAATTTTATTTAGTTTTTTGCATTAAAGGAAATTTTATGAATGAGCATGATGAAAAGATAAAAGACCGCTGGTTACTTGCAACCCTCCTC
>JAQGPK010000232.1 GCA_028293095.1 Chlamydiia bacterium
TGCAAGAAGGTAGCCTAAGATAGGTGAAAATTTGATGCGATAAGAGAGATACCCTAAGATACTCGAAAGGCCAAAACCTATTGTAAGAATCAGAACAATTTTTAGATTTAAAGCTTCCATGAATGTCTCTCTGAGTGAAGAAATACCTGTTTTTTTGTATACA
The DNA here is from genome assembly GCA_028293095.1 of Chlamydiia bacterium. Classification (GTDB taxonomy): domain Bacteria; phylum Chlamydiota; class Chlamydiia; order Chlamydiales; family FEN-1388; genus JAHFTM01. The sequence continues at coordinate 164 of JAQGPK010000232.1, forward strand.
CACTTTCTTTTAGGATGTGTAGTAAAATATAAGGGGATTTTCAGGGTCTTGGTGAACTACAGTGATGCCTATACTAAAGAATTGGATCAAAATTTTTATCACAGATGACACAGGCTCGACTTTAGGATTTTTTATCATAAAAGCAGGAATAGATTTTATTGTTGAGAACACTTCTTCAAGCTGCAAACCACGAAGTGGTACTTTACCACGCAAGTGGTTACAGTTTTTAGCCGTAGGTGACGAAGGAACCTACGGTATAATCAGGAGGCAAATTAGAGCCAGAAACTGGCGAAACTTGCTCAAAGATACATGAGAAAGAACCTATCTTTTTTATTTTTAACGCAAAGAAGTACAGAAGACGCAAAGGCGCAAAGAATAGCCATACAAAGTATAGTAGGGGCTTTTTTAAGGTTTTTTTACCACAGAGAACACAGAGATGGATTTCTGTACTTTTTCTCTATGTATAAAGATATAAAATTAAGGAAAGATATCTTGCAAATCTTCTCTTTGAGTATTCTCTGTATCTTTGTGTCTTTTTGTGTTAAAAAATCCTAAAGTCGAGTCTGTCTTCTTCTGCGGTAAAACAAAAAAACAATATCATAACCACTTTCTTGCTCTTTGAGTCTGAGTGTATTTTGTAGGTTCATTGTGTTAAAAATGATTGACGATATGGCAGATAATGTAATTTTTCAGGGGTGTGCGAAAAGGGGGCCACCGTAGCGCTTTTTCGGTACACTACGGTTAGCCGTTAATTAGATTAGACTATACTACAACGATAGGCGCTGGACGAGCTAGGGGTGCTGGAGGAGCTAGGGGTGCTGGAGGAACTAGGGGTGCTGGAGGAGCTAGGGGTGCTGGAGGAGCTGGAGGAGATATAACGAAAGGTTTTTTTCCAGTTTTAACATCTAAGAATGCGGTAGCTGCTCCGATAGCAAGTGCTGCAAGATTGATGTTCAGCATCTGCTGTGCTTTTAGAGGTGCTGTCATGACTGTATGGAAAGTGCCCATTGCTCCAATACAGAGAAGTATTCGTAAGCATACAATTACAACCTTTTTAGTTGTCGATATGGAAGAATTTTTCGCTTCTTCACTGGCCCTCATTTGGTTACATACAAAAAGGAAGCCGAGCGAAATTGTGCTGAGCACCATAAATGAAAGGCGCCCAACGACTGCAATTGTTGTGGCAACTTGAGGAGGGCAACGGCTGAGAGTTGCATTGCCAAAGTTAACAACTTGACGACCTGCCCACTGAAAACGATCTACAGCCACAGAATAGCCTGTAGCTAAACTATCACGCACTGTTGTACTAGTGATTTTCATAAGACCTCCTTTTTATTTTTTAATACATTATTTAATAGTAGAGTAACGAAAACAGTTTATTTAAGCAAACCGGTTTCTATTTTGAATTTTGTCTTTCCCGTTTTAGTTGCCTCTAAGGCTTTCTCGATATTGGTTTTTTCTTCTAGAATCACTGTGTCGATGAGCGCTGCGTCGATTACAGTCTTGACACCAAGTTTTTCAGCCTGTTTTCGAACATGAGATTCGATGACAGGCGCTGCATAGTGGGTGAGTAGAAGGTATGAGGCCAGCTCCTTTTTTTGTTTAACTGGATAATTTTTTGGTTGTATTTTCGATACTTTTAGAGCAGTTTCAAAAGTTAATTTTTTAATTTTAGCTAACGTGGTTCTCTTTTGAAAGAGTGTTTCGAGCTCTTTTTTTTCCTTCTCCAGTGCCTTCTCCAGTGCCTTTTCAAGAGTATCGAGCTCTTTCTCTAATTGTTTGATGGAATCACGACGCTCCTTTGATTGAGAGGAGTTGAAATCGCTTAAGACACTCACTGCACCTTGCGAGATAAGAGCGATAATTTTTTTGCTTACATTGTCAGCCTTTTCTACAAGCGGTGATTTCTGAGTGTCTGAGGTCTTTTGAATGCAGGCAGATAGTATTTTAAGTGACGTTGCAGGTTCTGGACCATTTTTAGGGAAATGCGCTTTTGCTTTTTGTGTAATGGTAGTTAAAGCACCTTGTTCGAGTAGCGTTTCAGGAGAGTGTTACAAATAGGTAGTACTGAGAATCTCTAGAGTTTCATCCGGCTCAGTATCATTGATTGTAATTTTTTTAAATCGTCTTGCAAAGGCAGGGTTATTGCTGTAAATATCTTGAAAGTACTCTTCTATAGAAACAGGGTGAATTGCATATGCCATTTTTATGTCTCCTTATAATGCATAAAGTGACTTTATAATGGATTAATGCAATTAAAGTAGATTCAAAACATTTCTCAGTTTATTTAGTAGGAATATGGAGGACATCTTTGGCTGCAGCGACGAATTTTTGCCATTCTGTTTCCGAAAGAGGGCGATTATGGGCATATTCAATTTGATCTTGCAAACCCATTTTTTTGATGGCTGCATTTTCTTCAGCAGTTTCTTCCAGTCTAATTTTTATGATCTCTCTTTTTTGAGGAGCCGTTTTTTTACTTAATTTGGGGGATGCGGTAATCTCTTTTGTTCGTTGTTCTAAAACGGCTTTTTGAAACGCAGCAGTCGGTTTTACAAGACGATCACCAGGAGAGTAGATGACAATAATGGGAACCTGTTTTTCTCTAAGAAGAGCAAGTTTACTTTTAGAATCAAGCTCCCAGCCATGACTTGTTGCAAAGGTCGCTGTAAATTTTCCAACCAGTGGGACAATTTTTTCAATGGCTGATGATAAAGAGGAGAAAGATCTCTCATTACATAAAGCTATCTGTTCATTTTGCTCTGCATGGATGGCCGCAACTTGAGTGGCAACGCCTCCTCCCAGTGATGTTCCATACAGTAAGATATTTTCTGGAAGTACACCTTGGCTCAAAAGATGCTGAAGCGTTGCTTCACCATCTTGCACTAAGGCATCAGCGGTTTCTGGAAACCCTGTGCTCAAACCAACGCCTCGATAATTGCAACTAAGAACATTAGCGCCTGTATCTTGTGCCATTTTAGCCAGAAAATTGCGCCCTTGCTCCCAGGTAGCTGCATTTTTTTGATAGTAGATAATCCATTTTTGCTTTTCAGGCTTTTCAAAAAGTTGTGTTGGTCGAATTTCGATTCCATTGAGAATTGAACCATCTTGTGAGGCAATATTCACCTCTGAAACTCCTCCAAGATGGTCTATTTCGCACGCTCTTCTAAAGAGCGAAAAGGGGGCTTGTAGCAGATTAGTGTCTGCGTATTGGGGTTTAAAAGTAAAAGTATCCTCTTTGAACTTTGGCACTGCATACTGGAGTGACTGCGTAATCGCCTCTCTTTTTTTATGAGAGATAGACTCATTAGCTTTAAAAGTTGCGAGTGGCTCTTTTACGATAACAAGATTTTTCTTCTCTTCGCGATACTTTTCAATAATATCTGCAACTGTTTGATCAAAAGCTGTATCGCATGGAATCACCACAACGGTATGCTCATGGCTTTTACTATTGAATGCAAAGGAGTGGTAATAAAAGTTATCTGCCTTGCCGCTTGTACACACATTCAGATAGGGCTTAATCATAGCCTGTAGTGGAGAGGATGGTTCTTTAGGGCTTACTCTTTTACCTTTTTCAGTGTCTGTAAGAGTAATGGAAAGTGCCGGTACGACAAGTTTTGAAACTTTTTTAGAAACTGAATTTGTTGGGGAAGAAGTGGTGGTGGTAGAAGAGGTGACGGGAGATGTGGGCGTCGGTGTGTGACTCTTCTCGCTCTTTAATTCGGCGGCTTTATTATAGAGATCATTGGCCTTTTTTTGTGCAGGTGAAAGCTTGATTTTATTAAGTGGAGGAAGGGGGTGTGCCTGCTCTTTATTGATATCCGGAATTGCATCAAAACCATCGCTCATAGGGAAACCTGCTTTTTTTAGGGAAATCTTTTCTTATCTGGTTTTGTACTGTTTAGCAATAAATTTATTTAATTCTACGTTAAATAAACTTTTTTATCGAAGTACTGTATAGTTCTCAGATGCAAGCGAGAGTATGCCCTTTATTCCAATGGGAAGAAGGAGTATACTTTGTGTATATAACTATGAATCAGGCAGATGACTCTTTTACCTAAAAATCCTTGCGGTACTCCCTACCTAATCTTAGCTCCTATGGAAGGAGTTGGCGATCGCTGCTTTCGTAAAGCGATGGCATCGATTGGAGGCTTTAATGAGGCGGTGACTGAATTTATTCGAGTTCCCTCCAATGCGCATATCAAAAGCTTAGCTAAAGTATACTTTGCCGACGAAACAGCTCCTATTCCGCTTGCCGCTCAATTGATGGGCTCAGATGCTGATTTAATGGCTGAGATGGCGATTGAAATTGAGCGTAAGCGAGCGCCGCGTATTGATTTGAATTGCGGTTGTCCTTCAAATACAGTGACTGGAAAAGGGGCAGGATCGAGCCTCTTAAGGGATCCGGAGCTTTTGCATCAGATTGCAAAAAGTATGGTACAGGCGGTATCTCTTCCAGTGACAGTCAAAATGCGCTCAGGCTTTGAAGATACGACGCTTTTTAAAGAAAATCTTCTGGCAGCACAAGAGAGTGGTATTAGTTTTTTGACACTACATCCAAGAACAAAAGTGGAAGGGTATGGTCCTCCTGCAAATTGGGATCTCATAGCTGAGGCAAAATCCATTCTTAAAATACCTGTAGTTGGCAATGGGGATATTTTGAAAGTAGAAGATGCGCTTAAAATGTTACAAAACACAAAGTGTGATGCTTTGATGATCGGCAGAGGTGCCGTCATTAATCCCTTTATCTTTCATCAGATCAGGGCTCATTTTCAAAAAGTACCTTACCAGCCTCAGTGGGAGAGTATTGTGCGCTATTTTGAGGTCTATTTCTCAGAGATTTCTGCTGAAATGCCAACGAGAGGAAAAATCAATAAAATGAAGCAGCTCATGAGCTTTCTTTTTAAAGGGAATGCGGAACTGCTCAAACGGCGCGATGCCATCCTGACATCAGCCTATACGGACCTCGACTCTTTTCTTAACTTTGCTATGCCTCTTTTGCAAGAGGGATGGTCTTTCTCTAATTAAAGTATTCTGTTTTTATATAGATAATTTATAAATTACTTTATTTTTATACTATAAAATGATAATTATAAAAATAATTGTATAAATTCTATAGATGGTGATTTTATGAATATTCCAGATAATGAGTTAACTGCGCTTACAAATTGGGCAAATAAAGAGTGTTCAGCAACTGATAAATATGTCCATTTGGATAAGAATGGAATTACAGGGGGTGTTAAACAAGGAAAAAAAACCGTTTTAGAAGTTTTTCAATATATCCAAGAAAAGTTAAATAAATATGACAGCCAGTTAAGCCTAGAGACAAAGCAAAAACTGTTGAATAAATGCAAGGCGATTATTGAAGCAACTAAACCTAAATTAGGAATAGAAGAGGGTAAGTCTGTAAGCTTTTGGAATTTTGCTCAGCGTAGAGTTATGTCAGAGTTTAATAAAATTCAAAAGAATGTTGAGCTAGATCAGAGGAATAGTTTTGAGATGATGTCTTATAATATTGGAGCGAGCTCAGACGATTACGAACTTCTTTTAGCGACAACAGAAAAACCTGTGAGAGACTATCAAGCATCTCTTTATCACTCTCGAATGAGAGTGATGGTCTTATTTTCAAAAGTATTCTTCATTGTACACAATACCATACTATCTCCATCACTCCTCTTCGGGAGTGAAATTTTATTATGTATTCTTTGCCCAAGACGACTCCCTTTTCGGTCGTCGGCTTGCGCTAAAAGCCATCTCTCCCCTTCGGGAGAGGAAAAAATTTTAGTGAATGCTGTTTAAGAAAAGTCCGAACTATAGTGCCACGTAAGTAGCTACAATATGATTATAAAAATAAAAATTGAGCCGGGAACCGGCGAAACTAAAAGTAATTCTATCACCATTTCTTAATTCTAAAAGGTGATTTATTAACTTCATTGACATCATTACAAAAAACCCTATATATGGAAATTTAGTCAGTGAATCATAAGTCATGAAGGAATTGATAGTATGCGTAAAATTGCTTTGTTAGCGTTGCTGGTAGCTTTGCCCTTATCTCTGCATGCTGGGGAGTCTCAAGGAGAGGCATTAGAGCGGCAGATGTGGGCAGATATGAAAGCTCATAATTGGGTATCTGTTGAAAACCATATAACTGCAGACTTTCAATCGATCCATGAAAATGGCGCTCGTAGTCGCTCTCAGGAACTTTCTTTGATAAAAAATTTATCTCTTGGAGAGGTTCTTTTAAGTGATTTTAAAGTGACCGAAGGTACAGACACTCTTATTGTAACCTATATGGTTGCAACCAATGAGACAATTGATGCGCAGCACCTTTCTTCCAAACCATCTCCTCGCATGAGCGTGTGGCAAAATAATAATGGTTCTTGGAAATGGGCGGCGCACGCAAATTTAACCCCTTTAAAATAGTTATACTAATCCAAGAAACATCATGTCGGCAATACAAGTGCAAGAATTAACGCGTTATTATGGAACGCGTGCAGCTGTTGATAAGCTCTCTTTTGACGTTCCTGCAGGCAGTGTTTTTGGCTTATTAGGACCAAACGGCGCCGGAAAAAGCACTACCATTAAGATGCTGACAACACTGCTGCCTCCGACATCGGGTACAGCTTTGATAGGAGGCTATGATATAAATGAGGCTCCTTCAATGGTACGCCAGATTATAGGGTATGTCCCGCAACAGCTCTCTGCCGATGGTGAACTTTCAGGGTATGAAAACTTGCTCCTCTCTGCCAAATTGTATGGCCTGAATAGTAAAAATCAGACAAGAAGAGTAGATGAAGTTTTAGAGTTTATGGGACTTTCTGAATTTAGAAATGAGCTTGTCAACCAATACTCAGGTGGCATGATTCGCCGCTTAGAAATAGGTCAAGCTTTACTTCATGAGCCACAAGTCCTTTTTCTGGATGAACCATCGGTAGGATTAGATCCAGTTGCTAGAAAGTCTTTGTGGTCACATATCGAAGAGTGGAGGAAAGCCTTTGGGACGACCATTCTTCTGACAACACATGATATGGATGAGGCAGATAAATTATGTGATCAGGTGATATTTATGCACTTAGGGCATATTGTCGCGATGGATACACCAGCAAATCTCAAGGCAACATTAGGCCTCAATGCTACCTTAGATGATGTTTTTGTTCACTATACAGGTACTTCTATAAAAGAGGGGGGGGATTTTAATAATGTTCAACAAATCAGACGCACCATTTCCCGTTTGGACTAGGTTTACAAGAAGTTTACAGCAAATATCGGCACTTGTAGAAGCTGACATTCGAAAGCTATGTCACGATCCCTCAGAGCTTCTTACACGTATGACTCAGCCTATAATTTGGCTACTGATCTTTGGTCAGGCGATGGCCGGTACAAAAATGATTCAAACAGGTGAGCTCTCCTATCTTGATTATATAGCTCCCGGGATCCTCGCACAGAGCATTTTATTTATAGCGATTTTTCATGGGATCTCTTTGATCTGGGAAAAAGATATGGGCATTTTACAAAAAATTATGGTAACACCTGCTCCTCGTGTGATTTTGGTGCTTAGTAGAGCACTCTCTGCCGCCATTCGAGCGCTGTCACAAATTGTTGTGGTCTATCTACTTTCTTTTTTACTTGGAATCCATTTACGTTTTGATGTGGGCGCCCTCTTGGGGGTTGTGTTTTTTGCAGTGTTGGCGGCTGGCATTTTTTCGACCTATTCACTAATTGTGGCCTCTATTGTCAAAAAAAGAGAGCGATTTATGGGGATTGGTCAAGTGTTGACAATGCCTATTTTTTTTGCCAGCAATGCTCTCTATCCTATAACTATGATGCCCTCTTGGATTCGTATAGTCTCTTTATTCAATCCTCTGACCTATCTTATTGATGGCCTGAGAAGTTTAATGATTCAGGGAGGTACAAGCCATTTTGGCTTATCTGTAGATTTTATAGTTGCTGTAAGTATTTTTTCTGTTTTGGTTGCGATTGCAACAAGGCTCTATCCTAAAATTCTTTACTAAAGGACAAAAGAATGTACAAGAGATTTTTTTATCTGTTTACAACTCTAGTAGTAAGTCTTCAAACGATGATTACTGCAGCACCTGTTGGGACAGTTGTGCAGCCAGAAAGCGAGGAGGACAAAGAGTGGAGAGAAGGAACATTCCAAAAGAATCGGCAAGCTGTCTTTGATGAAGATCAACGTGAAGTACGTGATGAGCCCGAGCGATGCCGTTTAGATACAGCTCTTACAGATGAATATGGTGAAGATGGAGAGCAGTCTAGAAAAGATGGCTCCAATAGATCAGACATTGCAGACCTTGAAGATGATAGAGACGATGCTGTGCGCGAAGAAATAAGAGAAGATGATAACAGGCGTCAACAAGATCGAGATGATATTCGGCGGGATGAAGATCGCCGTGCTTTGGATAGAGACCAGATTCGAAATCGAGAGATTCGAAGATGATAGTACAATTAATTTAACGTTAATTTTTAATTGAGAAACTAAACGTTGATAATATCAATATGCCTCAATAGAATATGGCGTTTATTGATTTAATCATGCAAGGTTTGATTATGCAAGTAAATGCCATGCGTCCTTTCCTTGATAGTTCATTGGTATTGCCGACTATGATAAGAGAAACTGTGGCTCTTGTCTCTAAAGCCGCGAAAGTGGCCCATACGTTTTTTGTGATTCCTGTGCTTGTAGGATGTAGTGGTGGTGTCCTTACCTCTATTTCCCGTAGCAAGAAGCCTTTTGAGACAGTAAGGGATTTTTTGCAGGTTATCCCGAGACTTTTCAATACGTTGGTATGGAATGATACAAATGTTGGCTATCCAATAGGAGAGGAGATCTTTTTTCGGGGAATACTTCAGGGCTCTCTTAAAAATAGCTTACTCCAAGAACTTTCAAAATTTTCTCTTGTCTTATCGCCAGGTTGTATCAATAAAGTGGCAGCTACTGTAGCCATTGTTGCAACAGCTGTGCTCTTTGGATTTGCGCATCAGGTGATTTGCGGATACTCTATAAAAGATGTTTGGCTTAGCTGCGGTTCAGGGATTGTATATGGCCTACTTAGAGAGAAATTTGGATTAGTATCATCAATTACTGCACATATGCTAAATAATGGATTACTTGATGTGAATAACGCACTTATTAGGGAAAAAGCCATAGCGAAAGCGAAGCAAGTCCTGGAAAGAATAGAGGCGCAAATTCAAAATCTAGCTTTATGCCATCCCTAATTAAAATATTCCCAATTATTTAAAATACAATTATAATAAATATTTTATTTATTTTTAGTAACATTCTTTCTAAAATTTATGAAACGTTTTAACGGAAGTTTTTATGATACCGATAAATGGACAATTTTTAAATGCGACACAATCGTCTTCATTATCCTCAACGACTCCAACTCAACTAGAGGAGCGAAAAAGCGGAGAAGAGGACTCCACTGTGGAAAAAATGGCAAATTTAGGAATAAATGGCCTTCTGGGTAATGAATCAAAGGCAAGAAAACTTCTCAACTTTTCCATCATCCCCACAGGTAGAAAAATCGTTTTGGAAGATCTCCCACCCAATCTTCTAGGCTCAATTGGTTCTTATCTTGGTAGCGGTAAAAATTCTGGAATTTTAGAATTTTTTATAAACATTCCAAAGGAGCCTCTTGGGACTATAAATACAAATATGTTCGAGCATAATCGAGAAGCCGTTTTAGGAGAGAGACTAAAAATAGATGGTCGCCTTGTTGGAACTATTCTTAAAAACGCAGGCAATAGCCTGAGCGCTATTTCACCTTATTTACA
>JAQGPK010000026.1 GCA_028293095.1 Chlamydiia bacterium
AAAAAAGTGCAATTCCTACTAAAAAGGGAAAGAAAAGGTTATAAAAAATACCCATCAATGGAAAAGTCTGAAAACGATAGAGCGCCATTGGCAGCATTAAAAGATGGACAGCGAGTAAAAGAGCCCATGAATTACGAAAGAAAACAAAACATACATGACCCACCTGATTAAGAGGTGTTAGCTCTAATGCTGACGAGACTGAGCGTTTTGGAAAGTATTTTACTAGAATCTTTATACAGATAGGGTAAAAAAGTAAAATGGCACCGGCTGCTAAAAAGCTTAACTGAAAGCCAATATGCAGGCAAAAAGAAGGGTTATAGAGAAGGACTGCCATAATCCCAACCCCGAGCGAATTTAAGCCAGTAGACTGCCTTTGAAAGATCTTTCCGATTAAGAGTAAAGCAATCGAAATCCAGGCTCGCATCACCGAAGGATTCATTCCAATAAAGAGAAAATAGAGGGTTGTACTGAGGAAAAGTAGTATAATAGCACGGTGCCAAGAGACAAAAAATCGAAGCAAGATGCCAAAAAATGCTGCGATCAAACTAAAATGAAAACCTGAGACTACCATGATATGTGAAAGCCCAGCACTACGTAACTGATCCGCTAAAAGTGGGTCATTAAACTCCCCCAGTAAAAGTCCCTCTAAGAATGTACGAGTGTCCGTTGGTGGAAGATGCCCCCGAAGGTAGGTTTTTAAAGCAAGTTTTGCAGAGAGACGAAGGTCTACTAAAGAAAAATATTTCTGCCACCCTTTATCCCTTTTCTCCCATTTTGCTCCACGTGCTGCCGTAAAAATAAAAGCAGAATCACCCACACGTTTTAAAGAACCCTGGACTTCATACAAGAAATGAGGATCTGGTTTTTGCGAAAAGTCTTTCCAGGTTGCTGTACATGACACGTTTTTCACATTTTCAAGTGAATGCACCTTTAGCCGTAGCTTCCAAAAAGGAGTATTGTAGCGAATGCCTTGAGAGAGATCTTCGATTTCTACAAGAGCACTACCTGAAATAAGCTCTTCTTGAGGAGAAGGAAGATGCATGCAATAGAGTGAAAGGAGATAGTACAAACATCCAACTACGCAAGCTACAAAAAATTGGGATGAGAATTTGGTATGAAAGAGAAGAAAAGTAAAAGGAATCAATAGAGTCCAAGATGGCGACAGCGCCAACATACAGCCTAAGGTTACAATGAAACCAAATAAAAGAGCTGGATGGCGCTGCCAAAACACAAGATCACTCTTTAGAGAGGCTCTTTCGGAGCATCTTGTAAAGTTTCTTGGTCCATCGGCAAAGTGTAGAGAAAGGGTTCCTCTTCAAAAGAGGCCCCCTTTGGTTCTACCGTATCGCTCTGATGTACATCTTGAGAAGAGTCACTATTTACTTGAGCTGAAGTATTTTGAGGCTGATTTTCATCAGTGCGTAGATAAAAGGCACTACGATAGGCTTCATTTTCTTCGCGCAAGCGAGGCAAATTATCGCGGATCAAGGTTGTTGGCGGTGGCAGTAGCGCTCTTGGTAAAGAGGGTGCCGAAATTTGATCAACAGGTGATTGAGCTCTCTCACCATCATCTTGACCTGAATAGGGAGCTCCAATTCTCTCAAGAGGTGCGCCTTCGCTATCTGCTGAATTTGTAGAATATTCATCACCGGAGCCTTCTTCTCCTGCCATTCCTTGGCCTCCACGGCCACGACGTCTAAAGCCACGACGGCGCTCTCTTCGTCGATCGCCGCCTTTGGCATCAATACCAACACCGGCATCTGTTCGAGGCTCGCCTTTCACTTCAGCCTTAGGTTCACTCTTCTGATCACCTTTTGCTGGTGTCTGCGCACGTACAGAGGGCGCGCTGAGAAACTCTTCGCGAGAATTCTCAGGAGATACAGCTCTTGGTTCACGTCGAGAGCCCTCTTCACGAGCGGCTTTATAAGAAGCGTCACGTCCGCCGGCAATCTTCACACTGCCTGCAGGTAGTTGCGTCTTCAGCATCATACGAGGCTCTCTGACTTCTAGTACTTCATAATCTGCAACTGGTACTAAAAATGGTTTTGGACGTTCTGTTGAACGGAAAAAGAAGGCATTCCCGAAGGAAACAACCTCTAGGGATTCAACAAAGTGTTCTTCTTGTCCCAAACTTTTACTCGAACGAACTGCAAGGCGATACCCCTCGCGCGGAGTAATAATTGTTTCAATAATTGGTTCTCTTGTAAAGTCCACGGTTTCATTCCTTTATCACTATTTTTCATCTCTTTGGACTCTGAAAATATTCATCTTGTACGCCAGCACAGGCTAATAACCGCTTTTCTGAAATCGTATTCGAAAATAAGGTCTATTACATACCTAGCTCGTAAATGTTTTTACCTAACCTCTTAACAGTGAGTAATTAGGGTATTCAAAGTTCTCGTACTGGTTTTGCACGAGAGGGTAAGTATACAACAAGAGGAATTCAGTTAGAAGTCAATTTTTTTATCAACTCTTGCAATGAATCGCACCAAATCAACCACCCGTTGTGAGTAGCCCATTTCATTGTCATACCACGCAATCAACTTGAAAAAATTTGAATTGAGCGCAATGCCCGCTCCTTTATCAAATATCGCAGAGTATGAACTGCCAATAAAATCACAAGAGACCACTTGCTCGTCTGTCACAGAAAGTATACCTTTCATAGAAGATGCAGCCGCCTTTTCCATGGCCTGGCAAACTGCCTGATAAGTTGCTGGCTGACTGAGCCTGACCGTAAGATCTACAACAGAAACAGCTGCAACCGGAACACGAAAAGCCATCCCACTTAACTTGTTTTTTAGCTCGGGAATACATTGAGCTACCGAACTTGCAGCACCTGTTGAAAAAGGTATAATACTTTGTAGAGCAGAGCGTCCTGCACGTAAAGTACCTTTTGATGTAGTATCCACAATCGATTGAGATGCAGTCGTTGCATGAACCGTCGTCATTAACCCCTCTTCAATCCCAAAAGTATCTAGTAATACCTTGCAAATCGGCGCGAGACAATTTGTCGTACAAGAAGCATTCGAAACAATATCATCTTTTCGAGGATCAAAAGTATGTTCATTTACACCGAGAACAAAGGTTGGAATATCATCTGTTGCAGGCGCTGTAATGAGCACACGCTGTGCCCCTGCAGTAAGATGTTTGCCTGCAAGTTCACGCGTGAGAAAGCGACCTGAGGCTTCAATGACATAATCTACCTGTAGTTCTTTCCAAGGAAGTTCAGACGGATCCTTCCGATTATAGATTGCAATCCTCTTTTGGTTGATGATCAAAGCATCTGACTGGGACTGTACATCACCTTGAAATTTGCCATGCACCGAATCGTAGGTAAAAAAATAGGCCAGTGTCTCACTTGATGCAAGATCATTAATTGCAACCACCTCAACATCAGAAAGGTCAAGCATACAACGAAGTGCAAGTCTACCTATGCGACCGAAGCCGTTAATAGCAACCCTCACCGACATAACAGTCTCCTTAATTTTATTTTTTGTAGCGTATACGAGACCAAGGAAATAGCCTAGCACATTCTCTACCAATTCTAGTGAGTATCAGAGAGAGAACTATAAAATGCAAAGCGAATCCGTTCTATAGCATTCTCTATGGAAAGCTACAAAGAACAAGAAAAGTGAGAGTTAGAAAATAGGCTTTTATGATTTGAAGCGTCCATAGATTATTTTTAACGCAGAGGAACTACAAAAGATGCAAAGGAGCAAAGAATTGTAAAGGTATTTTATAGTGGGCTCCATCTTTAGGGCCAAAACTGAGAAAAAATTTATTCTGTAGATAGAGAAGAATTACGGAAATCTCTCTCTGCGTTCTCTTTCTCGACTTTAGAATTTTTTATCATAAAAGCAGTAATAGATTTTATTGTTGAGAACACTTCTTCAAGCTGCAAACCACGCAAGTGGTACTTTACCACGCAAGTGGTTACAGTTATTAGCCGTAGGTGACGAAAGAACCTACGGTATAATCACGAGGCAAATTAGAGCCAGAAACTGGCGACACTTGATCAAAGATACATTAGAAAAAATCAGTCTTTTTTATTTTTAACGCAAAGAAATACAGAAGGCGCAAAGTCCCAAAGAGTAGCCACACAATGCCATAGAGAAGGCCTTTTTGATTCTTTTTCACCACAGAGATCACAGAGGACAGAGAGAGAGGAGAGAAGGGCAACATAGGCAACACTTTAGTTCCACAAGACAGATAACACTTTTTAAATAAATCAAACCTTGTCTTTAACTATACGTAAAGCTATTCCTTTCTCTTTGCGCCTTCGCGTCTTTTGTATTTCTTTGCGTTAAAAAATCCTAAAATCGAGTCTGTGATCTCATAGGTAATACTCCCTCTCATAATGGAGGAAATCTCTACGACTCGGAGGAAATTGACAATAGAAAAGCAGAGAATAGAATACTTTATGTTGTTTATTATTTTAACAAAAGATGTGTATAAAAGTATGCTGTGGTCTTTATGATAAAAAATAAAATACGCGCTTATTTCAGAAATGAGATAAGAGTGGTGTTTCTATAGACAAAGAAAAGCGTTTTAGACTGACAACGTATTGTCAGCTTAAAACGCTTGATTTTATATTCTTAGAATTTACGCTGGAAGGTACTCGATAATGCACTGTTCTGCATTGTCACCGACGCGCTTTTCAGGTAAACGAATAATGCGTGTATAGCCACCTTGTCTTGTCATAAAACGAGGACCAAGCTCTTGGAAGAGTTTCTGGATTACCTTGCGATCGCCATTGTAGGCTGAAGTGTCGCCTTCGCGAACAGCTCGTGCCTCTTTTGGAGAAAGCGCATTATAACGAATCATCATGTTCTGAACTGCCTGACGGCGAGCGTGCAAAGTATCTTTCTTCGCAAGCGTAATCATTTGATCCGCAAAGCGACGAAGCTCTTTTGCTTTCGCAGGAGTCGTGACCATTCTTTCATGTTGAATTAACGATTTTAGCATATTAGCAAACATACAACGTCTATGCGGTGCTGTACGGCCTAATTTGCAACTTTTTTTCATGTGTCTCATGACTTCTCACCTAAGCTATATTCTTCTTTTCCTTTACAACCTTTCTCTCATCGATAAGGTCCTTAACTTTTTCTTTAGCGTTATCAGTATTGATACCAAAAGAGGAAAGATCCATACCCAAAGAAAGGTTCATATCAGAAAGTTTGGCTTTGATCTCATTTAATGATTTCTTTCCAAAGTTTCTGAATTCAAGCATTCTCTTTTCAGGGATACAGACAAGCTCTGCTATTGTATCAATATTAGCACTCGCTAAACAGTTCGTAGAACGTACTGAAAGCTCAATCTCATCGATTCTTAGCATCAATTTATCGAGAAGCTCATCATCATCTTTACGATGTTCACGAGAAACTTGATCAAACACTAAATCGTGCGCGTTAATTTGACCGAAAACATCAAAGTTCTTAATCGCAATTTGTGACGCAAATGAAAGTGCTTCAACAGGAGTTAAACGACCATCAGTCGTCACTTCTAATACTAGTCTATCATAATCTGTGTCTTGGCCAACGCGAGTATTCTCTACAAAGTAGTTCACAAGTCGTACAGGTGAAAAACTAGTGTCGATCACAATCTCATCAACCAATTTGTTTGGTAGTATGTGTCTCTCAGAAGGCACATATCCACGGCCATACCCAACACGCAAGTCAATTTGTCTCTTCATTGGCTTTGTTACAGTAAAGAGGTGGAGCTCAGGGTTCACAATTTCAAAGATATCTTCCGGTATGACATCGCCTAAAGTGATCTTCACATGTCCCTCGTTTTTATCGAGGTCACTTTGTGAAACATCAATTTTTGATGTCAAAATACGTGGATCTCGATTGTATGCTTCATCTTCAGTCGGCAGGCATCGTAGCAATGCACCTTTAAGATTCAGTACAATGTTCGTCATATCTTCAACAATGCCTTCTACCGCCATGAATTCATGCGGCACGCTCTCTATACGCATTGAAATGATACCAGGAGTTTCTAGCGATGAGAGTAAAATACGTCTCAAGGCATTTCCTAGACTGTGACCCATGACCCTTTCAAAAGGTTCCGCTGTAAATCGCGCAAAATTTTTTGTAGCGCTCTCTTCGTCGATATAAATTTTACGAGGCTTTTCGATTCGGCCGAATTTTACCATCATGAATTTTTTTCTCCCCCCTCTCCTGCTTCCAATTAGATTTCATTGACTTAATTATACACGACGTCGCTTGCGTGGGC
This sequence comes from Chlamydiia bacterium, assembly GCA_028293095.1. GTDB lineage: Bacteria > Chlamydiota > Chlamydiia > Chlamydiales > FEN-1388 > JAHFTM01. The sequence goes on from JAQGPK010000026.1 coordinate 6,235, forward strand.
GGCAACCATTATGTGGAACTGGTGTGTTGTCACGTATGGTTGTCACCTGAAGTCCTGCACTCAAAAGTCCGCGTACAGCAGGTTCACGACCCGCTCCTGGTCCTTTTAAATTGACTTCAACTTCTTTCATGCCTAGTAAAATTGCCGCTTTTCCTGCATCTTGTGCTGCAACTGTTGCTGCAAACGCTGATGACTTTCTCGAACCTGAATATCCTGTTTTTCCAGCAGATGACCAGGCAACAACTTGGCCTGATGGGTCTGTGATCGCAATAATCGTATTGTTGAACGTAGCTTTCACAAAGGCAATTCCTACTGGAACATTACGGACGATCTTTTTCTTCGTCTTGGCGCCTTTCTTAACTGGTGCGGTAGATGCTGTTTGTGCTTTGTTGGTACTCAAAGATCCTAAACTCCTATACTATTGTTTTGGTGCTGCTTTCTTACCAGCTACCGTCTTACGTGGTCCCTTTCTTGTTCTAGCATTTGTCCTCGTTCTCTGGCCTCTTACTGGGAGTCCTGCACGATGACGCATTCCACGATAACAATGGATACCGACTAAACGTTTGATATTGTTTTGAACTTGGCGACGTAAATCCCCTTCCACAATATAATTTGCTTGTATCAAGCTATTGAGCCTTGCAATATCATCTTGCGTCAGTTGATGAACTCTTATCGCTGGATTAAGACTCATGGTTCCTATAATCTTCTGCGCTATATCTGGGCCTATGCCGTAAATGTAGGTAAGACTTACACTTAATAGCTTATTGTCTGGTATATCGACTCCTACTACTCGAGCCATTCTGTACTCCTCACTAAAAATATCTGAAAATTGTAACTAAACGCAGCTTTTGCTGCAATAAATTTTTCTGCAAATTCGTTCTATCTCTTACTTAGCACGTCCTCGCTTCATGAACCCTTCATAGCGCTTCATGAGAAGATGTGATTCAACTTGCTTCATTGTGTCCAATACAACCCCTACAAGAATCAGTAAAGCTGTTCCACCAAAAAAATAACTGATTGATGAAGAAACATTCATCAAACGGCCTATAATTGTTGGAAACACAGCAAGTGCTGCAAGTGACAGTGCGCCAATCAATGTAATGCTAGTCATCGATGCTTCTAAGTACTCTTGAGTGTGCTTACCCTGACGTACTCCAGGTATAAAAGCTCCATTCTTTTTCATGTCTGATGCGATCTGGTCTGGCCTGAATTGAGTTGCTGTCCAAAAATAGGTAAAAAATATGATCAACAAAACATAGGCGACTAAATAGGGCGTTGAGCCTGGTGAAAACCAGGATGCAACTGTTCCTAACCAATTTCCGAGCCCTAAAAATTGTGCTAAAGTTGCTGGAAACATTAAAAGTGATGAGGCAAAAATAACAGGAATAACTCCTGCATAATTTACCTTAAGTGGAATATATGAAGTCCCAACTGACTGCACTTCACGAGATCCAACCATGCGTCGAGCATACTGTAGAGGAATTCTTCTCTGTCCTTGTATAATAAAAATTGTTCCTACTGTAACAGCGACAAAAAGGCAAAACAGAATCAAAAGTGAGAAAAATGAGAGTTGCCCCGCTTCTGGACTGTCAAGACTTAATTGCTGAATAATAAGTCCGATCGTTGATGGAAGCTGTGATAGAATACCTATCGCAATAATAAGGCTCATACCATTACCAATGCCGCGTTCTGTAATCTGCTCACCAATCCACATCAAGAGTACAGTACCAGTTGTCATGGTAGTGATCACAATCAAGTAGAAAAGCCAAGGAGTTCCAAACAGAGTCACTTGTAAAAGATCTGGAGATATAATCCCTGGATTTGAGAGGTTGATCTGTACGGCATATTTTGCAAAAAGTGCAGACTGTATAAATGATAGAAAAAGGGTTCCTATACGAGTCCAGCGATTAATTTTTCTTCTACCGTATTCTGCATTTTCGCGAATTTCGCGTTGGAGTGATGGGATTAAGGCAACTAATAATTGCAAGATAATGGATGCTGAAATATAGGGAACTACACCTAAAGCAAAAACAGTCATGTGCGAAAAGGCGCCACCGCTAAATATATCTACAAGTTGAAAAATATTTTGTCCGCCACCTGTTGCTTGACGAAAATAAGACAAAGCAATTTCACTATTAATACCAGGAACGGGAACAAACCCTCCAATCCTATAGACTGCGAGCAGTAGCAATGTGAAGAAGATCTTCGCGCGAAGCTCTGAAATCTGAAAAACTCGTTGGACTACGTCGTACATATGACAACCGATGAAGTTTTAAGTAATAATTAAAGGGGAATTTTGTCTTGCTTGAATGGTGTTGTGCGTACGCTCAAACACTCCTCAAAGACAATTTCCCCTTAAGTACCACAATGTGCAGGAACTTAGACAATAGTATAGGAAATCCCAGCTTTTTTGAGCTTCTCTTCCGCTGATGCTGAAATTGCTTCAACTTCAAAACGGAGCTTTTTAGTGAGCTCACCTTCAGAAAGTATTTTTACACCATTCGTTACACCTTTTAAGAAGCCATGGGCTTTTAAGGTTTCAGTGCTCACTACTTCACCTTCTGTAAAAAGAAGATCAATTTGTCCGAGATTAATGACGTCTAATTTCTTCTGGAAGCGTGCTCTGCTAAATCCTCGTATTGGTAGCTTACGATATAAAGGTATTTGACCCCCTTCATAACGCTCACGCTTCTTCCAGCCTGAACGAGATCCCGCACCCTTATGGCCGCGAGCGCAAGTTTTACCTAGACCTGAACCAATTCCACGACCTACTCTTCTACGTCGCTTATAGGGTCTTGTTGTATTCGTTAATGAGTTGAGTTGCATTAGACCGCCTCTCTTGATTTCATTACATTTTCTCGAGTTGTCATACTAAGCAGCGCTTTAAATGTAGCTCTTACTAAGTTGATAGGATTGTTACCGAAGCTCTTAGCCATAACATCCTTAAAGCCTGCAAATTCTAAAATCGCACGTACTTTGGAACCTGCAACAACGCCAGTACCTGGAGGCGCCGGACGCATGAGCACAGATGCTCCATCCCACTTGACATTCACATCATGAGGAATTGTGGTTCCTTCCATAACGACAGTCTGGAGATTCTTACGTGCAATCTCTCCACCTTTGCGAATTGCATCAGTTAATTCGTTTGCTTTTGCAAATCCATATCCAACATGACCTTTTGCATCCCCGACCAAAATCAAGGCAGAAAAGCTCATCTTCTTACCACCACTCGTTGTCTTAGAACAACGGTTGATAAAAAGAACTTTTTCCATCAATTCAGCATTTGCACCCTGTTTTGGGCGATCTTTTGGACGATCTTTCGACCTTTCTTTTGGACGTTCCTGTTTCGCCATCTCAGCTTTTTCCTTTACAAGTTAAAATTGTAATCCGAAGCTTCGCGCTCCGGTAGCAAGTTCTGCAAGAATTCCATGGTATTTAAAAGGGCCTCTGTCAAACACAACTTGCCCCACACCTAAAGCTTTCGCTTTTTCGGCTATCTTCTCACCGAGATACTTAGCAGATGCTTTATTCCTTTTAGAGAACTCTGTTTTACGAAGTTCTTTAGAATTCGTTGAAAGACTTACAAGAGTTACGCTCTTTTCATCGTCGATGATCTGCACTTCAATATGCTTGTTTGTCTTTACAACACACATTCTTGGTTTTTCTGCTGTACCTTGTACATGCTGACGTACTCGCATTGCTCTTCGGCACTTATTGCGGTATGCTTTTATAATATTCTTTTCCATAATACGGACCCTATTCGTTACTTCGCTGTTTTAGCAGCTTTTCCAGCTTTTCTACGTACAAACTCACCGAGGTAGCGAATCCCTTTACCTTGATATGGCTCTGGTGGACGCATCGCTCGCACTTCAGCCGCAAATTGACCCACAGCTTGAGTGTCGATACCTGTAATGGTAATCTGTGTATTCTTATCGACTGTCACATGAATGCCACGTGGAATCGTTAGTTTTGTAGGATGTGAATATCCAACTTGTAAATCAAGAAGTGGTCCTTGCACTGCTGCACGGTATCCAACTCCGATCATTTCTAATTTCTTTTCAAAACCTTTTGTCGTTCCCACAATCATGTTATCAAGAAGCGAGCGGTATAAACCATGAAAACGGTTTAAATCTCTCGTATCTTCAGATACATCGACGGTAATCTGGTTTGATTCGATATTTAAAATGATACCAGGTACAAGCTTCTGTGTGAGAGTCCCTTTCGGTCCCTTTACGGAAATCATTAAATCTGTAACTTTTACTTCAACACCTGCTGGTAGTACAACCGGTAATTTGCCTTTTCGAGACATTTCTCATTCCCCTTATTCTTTACCAAACATAACACAATAATTCGCCGCCAACTTTACGTTTTTTGGCTTCATGACCAGCAAGTACACCTTGCGAAGTTGAGATAATTGAAATACCTAGTCCGTTAAAAACCTTTGGAATTTCTGTATATCCTACATACTTCCTGCGACCTGGATTTGATATCTTACAGAGGCCACGAATGAGTGGCTCTCTTCCTTCGATGTAACGGAGGAAAATGCGCAGAGTTCCAATACTTTCTTCATGCTTCACAAGAAAATGCTCGATAAATTTCTCATCTTGGAGAACTTTAGCCAAATTCTGGTTCATGTTACTAAATTTCACATCAACGAAACGATGGCCAGCACGGGTTGCATTTCGGATTCGTGTTAAAAAATCGGCGAGTTGATCATTATTACACATGTTTTTTCCCTTGAACTTCCTTCTTAGGTTCTTTCTTCACAGCTTGCTCTGTTGCTTTGACCATGCTTGTGATAACAACTGGCGTATCCTTAAAAGGAAGGCCTAATAGTCTTAATAATTCAATGCATTCTGCATCTGTAAGTGCAGATGTTACAAACGTGATGTTCATACCTTGAGGACGCTTGATTGCATCTAGGTTAAGTTCAGGGAACATTTGCTGATCCTCTAAACCTAATGAATAGTTGCCTCTTCCATCACTCTTTGGACTAAAACCACGAAAGTCTCGAATGCGAGGACATGCAATATTACAGAAACGATCAAGAAAGTCAAACATTCTGTTTCCTCTGAGCGTCACTTTCAAACCAATCGGCTGATCTTCTCTCAGCTTAAAGTTGGAGATCGCTTTCTTCGCTTTCGTTACTATAGGCTTCTGTCCTGAAAGCAATGTCAACTCATTAATGTGATCTTGCACGGAGTTTTTATCTTTTGTAGCCTCAGCTATACCCATGCTAATAACTACTTTCTTCAGAGCAGGTATCATCATTGGGTTAGTATAATTGAACTTCGCCTGAAGTTCGGGCTTTACATTTCTGCTATAACGCTTTTTCAAAGTATCCATTTATCAACCAGTAAGTTATTTAGGTGACTTTAGGTTTCTATAGACAACCCGCTCTTTCTCTTTCATAGAGTACAGAACAGCATCACCATTTGCTTCTCGTTCTATTTTTAACTTGAGTGGGGCTCCATCTTTATCACATACACAAACATTCGAAATGTGTATTGAGCCTTCAATTTCTAAAATTCCGCCTTTCGGATTTCTTTCGGATGGCTTCACATGCTTTTTCTTCATGTTTAACCCTTGAACGACAACTCTTTGTCCGAGAAAATTGAGTACTGTTCCTGTTTGGCCCTTTGCGTTGCCAGCAATTACAAGTACTTTATCTCCTTTACGGATTTTTTTTGTACGCTCGTCTTGACACTGTGTATTCTTATTCATCTTCTCTTCCTAGATCACTTCAGGTGCTAATGAACCAATTTTGACAAATCCACGATCGCGAACTTCACGGGCAACTGGCCCGAAAATTCTTGTTCCTTTTGGATTGCCTTTCTCATCGATGATCACAGCGCTATTTGTATCAAAACGGATGTAACCATCTTTGCGACGAATTCTTTGTGTAGTACGTACGATGACGCATCTCACAACATCGCCTTTTTTAATAGTGCCGTTAGGCTCTACTTCTCGTACGCTTCCGATAAATACATCACCAACGCCAGCATATCTTCTCTTAGAGCCGCCGAGTACTTTAAAGCACTTTACGCGTTTTGCGCCGCTGTTATCAGCCACTTTCAGTTGTGTTTCTTGCTGAATCATATTCCTTAAGAACTCCTAATTATTCCGCTTGCTTGCGCTGTGCTTGTTCAACAACTTGAGTCACGCGCCATCTCTTTAATTTAGAAAGCGGTCTTGTCTCCATAATCTCAACCACATCACCAATTTGAATTGCATCTGATGTGTCGTGTGCATAGTATTTTTTCGCACGTACAATTACTTTGTCATACTGCGGATGGCGAAATTTTCGTTCGACCTTCACTACAACTGTTTTTTGCATCTTGTTTGATACAACGACACCCTTTTTAATCTTTCGGTTGTGTCTTTCTTCTGTATTTAATTCCTGCTGCATAGTCTTTACTATCCTTGGCTTTTAGGCTGACGTTTTCTTTGACCATGTATCGTACGAATGCGAGCAATATCCTTGCGTCGTTCACGAATGAGATGAGGCTTAGCCTCTTTATCTTTATTCGCAAGTGCATTTCTAAACTGGAAAATTTCTTTTCTCAGATTGATTTCTAATACATTGAGCTCTTCGTCAGTCTTTTCTCTAAGGCCGTTTGGTTTTGTCATTATTGTACCCTCACACCTTTTCTACACGTTCTACAAAGCGGGTCTTGATACCCAACTTTGCTGCTGCTCGACGCATCGCATCTTGCGCTACTTCTTTTGGCACATTACCAACTTCAAATAAAATTCGGCCTGGTCGAACAACCGCAACCCAATGGTCCACGTTGCCTTTACCTTTACCCATACGAGTTTCAGCAGGCTTTCGTGATACTGGTTTATCTGGGAATATTCGGATCCAAACTTTACCACGGCGTGCAAAAAAGCGGGTCATAGCTACTCGGCAAGCTTCGATTTGTTGGCTTGTAATCCATCCGCGATCTAACGCTTGCATTCCAAACTCACCAAAATCAACAAAGGCAGCTGCCTTTGTAAGACCTGTGCGATGGCCTTTATGCATTTTTCTATGTTTCGTTTTCTTTGGCATCAAAGTCATGTTACGCTCCTGAAGCTACTTGGCTAGCGGATGAGGATACATCAGCCTTCGCTTTTTTTGCTACTACATTCGGTTCACCGCGATTGATCCACACTTTTACACCAATCGATCCGTATGTTGTTTCTGCTCTTCCATGAGCATAATCAATGTCAGTTCTCATTGTCTGAAGAGGAATAATTCCGTCTTTGTACCACTCGCGGCGTGCAATCTCAGCACCACCAACTCGACCTGATACTTGTACACGAACACCTAATCCACCCGCTTCAAGTACGCTCTGCATTGCCTTTTTCAAAGCGCGTCTAAATGGAATGCGACGCTCTAACTGCTTTGCAATACCATCCGCAACAATCTTTGCGTCAATATCAGGGCGCTTGATTTCTTCAACTTCAATCCAAACATCTTTGTTTGTGAGCTTAGAAAGTTCTTCACGAAGAACATCTATTTCGCTACCTTTTTTGCCAATTACAAGTCCTGGCTTTGCAGTGTGAATAGTCACTTCAATTTTATCACTCATACGTCTAATAGTGATGAAAGATGTGCCTTGGCAGCATGCTTTCAACATCAAAGTGTGACGAATAAGCTTATCTTCCATTAAAAGAGAGCCAAACTCATGCTTATTGGCGTACCAGCGTGATTTCCATCCGCGATTTAATGCTAGTCTAAAACCTATTGGATTCGTTTTTTGTCCCATTATTCTCCTTACGCCTCGCCTACGATAACTGTAAAATGGCTCATTCTCTTCAAGAATGGATGACGACTTCCACGGCTTCTTGGCTTTGAACGCTTTAAGCGTGGACCTTCATCAACACGGACTTCTTCGACTTTTAATTTCTCTGCACTCGTTTCTGATTGCATTTCTGCATTCGCTACCGCGCTATCGAGAGTTTTTATTAAAAGACGACCGCCCTTCAAACTACTAGCAGAGAGCTGTAATCTCGCCTCAGCTATAGGCAAACCGCGAATTAAATCCGCAGCAAGTCTTGCTTTTCGAGGACTTATACGAACATATTTTGTAATCGCTTGATAACTCATCTCTTTATCCCTTACGCTGCTGGTGCAGTAGCTGCTGCTTTCTTGATCGGATGCCCTTTAAAGGTTCTCGTTGGTGAAAATTCAC
>JAQGPK010000102.1 GCA_028293095.1 Chlamydiia bacterium
TTACCTTCGAAAAACACAGGCAGAGCTTGAAAAGGGCATGGGGTAATCGAAGAGAAAGAAAATGAAAGCGGTGAGGATTCTCTGTTGCCAAATATGTGCTTTTTCCGGTATCATTTCTCCTATTTAGAATAGCTCAATTTTTAGCTAACAAGGTAAACATGACAAGTGTAAAAGTACGCCCAGGTGAGTCAATTGATAAGGCACTTCGTGCTCTGAAGAAGAGATTGGATAAAGAAGGCGTCATGAAAACAGTAAAAGCGCATCGTTTTTATTCAAAACCATCAGTTGCTAAGCGTGCAAAATCGAAAGCTGCTCTTAAGTATAAAAAACAGCGCGCCTAAAGCATTTTTTAGAGATTCGTAGTATAATAAGCGGTCTCTTAGCTATAAAATGCCAAATAAGCATAGCTAGAGAGTTCCATGCTGAAGTATTGCTGTATTCATTAAAAATGCCGTTCTACGCTGTATAAATCTATATAACACTAGTAGTATGTATTATGGCTGACTATTATGAAGTTTTAGAAATCCCACGCGGGGCAACTAAAGAAGAAATCAAGAAGGCTTATCGAAAAAAAGCCCTTCAGCATCACCCTGACCGAAATCCAGGCAATCCAGAAGCTGAGAAAAAATTTAAAGAAATCTCTGAAGCATACGAAGTTCTAAGCGACGAAAAGAAAAAAGAGATGTACGATCGCTATGGCGCAGATGCCGTTAATGGTATGGGCGCAGGTATGGGCGGTGGTGGTGGCGGTCATCCAGGTGGATTTTCCTCCATGGAAGAGGCTTTACATACATTTATGGGCGCGTTTGGACGCGAGTCTGCTTTTGACTCTATGTTTGGTGGCGGCGGTCATGGCGGTTATGAAGAAGGACCTCGTCAGCAGCAGGGAGCAAGCAAGCGTGCTAACCTCAGTATTTCCTTTGAAGAAGCAGTTAAGGGCGTAGAGAAAGAGCTTGCAATCACGACCTATGTCACCTGTGAAACTTGCCACGGTAAGCGAACAACATCCCCTCAAGGAGTGAAACGCTGTACGCGTTGTAAAGGCTCGGGCCAAGTGTTTGAGCAGCGAGGCTTCTTTAGCATGTCTATGGCATGCCCTCAATGTCATGGAGAAGGTGAGACTATTTCTGATCCTTGCAAAACTTGTGCAGGTGAAGGTCGCGTCAAAACTAAAAAGCATGTGAAGGTAAAGGTTCCAGCAGGAATTGATACTGGCATGCGTCTTCGTCTGACAGGCTACGGTGATGTTGGCATTGGGGGCTCGGCTCCTGGTGATTTATATGTCTACATTACAGTTGAACCACATGAGTTTTTTGAACGTCAAGGCAATGACATTCTTCTTGATTTGCCTATCACGCTTGCAGAAGCCGCTCTTGGCTGTAAAAAGGAAATTCCTTCCTTTTTATCGCATGGAGTACGTCTCACAATTCCAGAAGGTACCCAAACAGGGAAAGTCTTTCGAGTGAAAGGCGAAGGTTTCCCTTATGTACAAGGCTCTGGTAATGGTGACCTTTTGATTCGGGTAGTTGTTGAAACTCCATCAAAGCTTACTGATCGTCAGCGTGAACTTCTTAAAGAATTTGCTGAACTTGAAAGCTCAGCAAACTTTCCAAAGGGCAAGACATTTCTAGAAAAACTAAAAGAATTTTTCTCTGGTTCACCTTCTTAAAGTCATCAAAAATAGATATTCTATCATTTATAATAAAGAGGAATATCTATTTTTTGTTTTTAATAAAAAATTCGGTGAATTATAAATAAATTAATTTTTCAAAAATAATTTAAAATACTTTTTTATTTAATTCTATTATAATGAGAACGCCATATGAATTCTGTTAACGAATCTTTATTCAAAGACTCGGCTTATTTAAATCCACTACACATATTATCCATAGCAGCAAATGTTGTCCAAGACCTCTCTAATATAGAGGTAAGAGCAGAGGATCTTCGGACAATATATGTTCAGGCCACTGGATTTCAACTTGTCGATTTTATTCTGGAAGCCGCAAATTTTTCGGTTGGTGAACCAATACAGACAGTATATAAACAAATTGCTGATGAGCTAGTACAGCCGTTGAGATGCCCCTTTCCTGGCATGCACCATGCCATTTGCAAGCTTGATCAGTTAGATTGTCCAAGGCTCATTTCTTTACTTTTTCATTATTGCCCTTTTGAAAATGAATATGAAGATTTTATTCAAGCAATTGGAGAGCGGTTTCTTGCTTTAGAAAATGACCCTTTTATAAGTACAAGGGGGCCAGCCGAGTTGATTGAACTCGTTAAAATTTTTGAAAATGTTTCCCATACGGCAATTAAAAATCTGCTCTATCGATTTCTTCTGGAATTTTTGCGTCCTCAAAGAGATGGAGAGTGTAAGTTTGCAAAGCTATCCTTAGATGATGCTATTTCTGCTGTAAATTGCTTGGTAACAAAGAAAGATAAAGACGAGGAGTTGATCACATTATTTAGTACAAAATTTGTGAATAAGAATAAAGATGGAGAGCTTGACTTTTCTTTGTATACCAGCGATCAGCTTTTACGTTTGGCATGTGGAGTGTCAAAGTATGGCGATAGTAGAGCTTTTCAAAAGCTAGGGGATGTTCTTCTTCAGGAATGTTTACGACCAGAGAGAATGACAATTTTACAGGAAAAAGAGCGTGGAATCCAAATGCTGAGCTGCTTTACAGAGAAGGGACCACAAGCTGCCCCTTTGTTTCATCAGTTTTCCGAGTATTTTTTTAAGAAAAAATCTAATGATACAATAGATCTGACGCAATTTTCTTCATCCCAAATTATCGAACTTCTAGGTTTGTTTAGCTCTCAAGGTAGCGAGGCTTCCCAATTACTTCTTACTTGTCAAAATGTTCTTCTGCAAAGAAAAAAGGAAGCTGCTATCGAAGAGCAAGTGGGTGCTGACAGCTTGTGCGTGAATTTAGTGATTTTTTGCAAGTCACTATATGCAATTGCAGATAGGGGATGTCTACAAGATAGCTTCATGGAAGTAGTTGAGTGGGTATTTAAGCTACAGCACGATCAAATCGGAGAGATTCCATCTCTTTATCTGGCAGAGCTCATACTTGCTTGTATGACATGTGCGCATGATTTTGATGAACATCTTTGGGATGATATCTTTGGTTATCTTCTACATCTTGAGCAAGATAGTCCTGATACTGCCGTTTCGCTGCCTCTCTTTTTAAAAATACTCTCTAAAAGTAGCGCTAATGGCTACAATGGATTGATAGAAGAGGTACGTTTATTTTCAACCTTCTTTGAAACGTTTGTGACATTTTATCAAAAAGAAAAGCTTGCCGGAAGACTTACAATAACTCCTGACGAGTATGCATTTCTTTTTCGTACGGGCCTAGGATACTTTGAGATTCATCGTCCTGATCTTCTTCAGGTTCTTTTTCAAGAGCTACAGCAAGTAAGTTTTGATTTTGCCTACGCTTTTAAACAATATAAAACTCATGAATTACTGCAGAGTATTTTATTGTTAAATGGGGCTCGTTTTGCATCTCTTCATCCAATCATGCAGCAAGAGTTTCTCTCTCGTAAAGAAGAAATACGCAGTATCTGTTTGAAAAAAGTGAGCTCTTTAATTTTAGCCTTTGGAAGGCATCCACAGATTAATAAGGAAGTTTTTACATTTTTTGAAGAGATGTTTTTAGAAAGAGCGAGTGATTGGATGAAGGAGGTTACACCTTCTGGTCTCTCAGAGATAGTATGCACTTTTCTCGATGCAAGGTGCGGTAGTAAGTGGCTATATGAAGTGTTCCAAAGTAGGCTTATAGCTATTAATGCTCAGGGAAATTCACCTCTACATACCATCTCTTTTACGATGATTTGTCGATTGGCAATAGCATTTATGAAATGTGGGAGGGGAACTTTTGAATTTTATAAAGCGCTTGAAAGTCAATTTATAGCGAGACACACTCGTTTAACAGAAGAGGATTTTGTATATTTTATCGAATTCCTTACAGCTTTGAATCTTTTATCCCAAAAGGATGCTAAGTATGGAGCGGCATTGAAAGCGGTTCTGATAAAGGATGCGTGTAAGTGGTTAAGCTCATTGTCTCCTCAATCTCTTGTGCAACTTTTGTGTCTCAAAGACTTTCCTGGAGATTTTTCAACATTAATCCCTGCCTTTTTTTTAAGGCCATCTATAGAAGATGTAAATAGACGGCAATTACAAGCGTTATCCTTCAAGGAGTTAGTTTTTGTCGCAACGTGGCTACTGCAGCACCAACCGCAGGGATATGGTTTGCTTGTACAGCTGATGAAATTAGAGCTTCTCTTAAAAAGAGAGAAAATGAGCGAGTTGGATAGTTTAGAAGTATTCAATTTTTACATTTTTTTTAAGAAAATAGCTTTAATGGGTCATGGTGATGTGTGTCACCTCTTAGAGATCGAGTTTCTCAGGAAAGAGCCAGATCATCCACAAAAAATCCAGTTATGCACTGAGAGTCAGCTTATTGAGCTTTTGAGAGTGAATGAGACGGGTAACAGTTCTCAACAGTTTGTTAAGACTTGTGAAGAGGAGCTTTTTTCTCGGGGATTGAAGGCTTTTAAAGAGTTGATTTGGAAATGTATGTCACTGAAAGCGTTGCAATTTTTAGAGCGGATTCAAGATGTAAAGCAAGTCGACGAAAAAGGAAATACCCTACTTCACTATGCTGCAAGTTGCGGTGCTGTAGATATTGTTCAAGCACTTTTGAATCGGGGAGGTCTTGAAATTAATAGAGTGAATTTTGTTGGTGTGAGCCCTCTTCAATACGCTTGCTATGGCCTACATAAAGAGGTTGTTCAATTACTTCTTCAGTATGATGCAAGCTGTGGTATTAGTAGTAGAAAATCAACACTTCCGCCAGCTTTTCAATTAGCTTTACTTAATCCGAACAAAGAGTTGGCAAGAGAGTTGTTTTTATCGTTCTTTAGCGGTTTTAACGCTATCCGTCTAAGATTGTATGCTCAGGGGGTCGAAGACTTCATTCCCTACTGTATACAAAATGCAAATCAAATTGTTGATCCAAGTAACCATATAGGAAATACAAATCCTTTAGAGATTGCCTACTTGGTACAAGACTTTCCGTTAGCCGTTGCTATCGTTAAAGCGATGACTCCATCACAGGCGACTTCTTTTCTTGCACATTTACTTATAAAATATAAAACACCAATCATAGTTTATGCGGCTATGTACATGGTCGCTTGTATACGAAAAGATGAAAATAAGGCCATTTCGCTTTTGAAAGAAAAACAGCTACTTTCTTTTTCCTTTCCAGATGGAGAGTCTGCTTTACACATAGCTGTAAAGTATAATCTTTTTATAGTTATACAGCATCTTGTCGATAGGAAAATAGACATCAATAAGTCAAATAAACAGGGTAAAACTCCTTTGCATTTTGCAACTTACAATAACAGTCGTAAGAGTGTGCAGATTCTACTATCAGCACATGCAGATCCTATTCGATTAGATAACGCAAAAAATACTCCTTGGCATGTTTTTCGAGAGACTCTTTTAGTGGATAGAGAGCGCTTTTTAGAGGTTCCCTACCTTCTACAAGATTTACAGCTACTACAAGCGCGAATGATAATAAGCACTCAGACAGAGATTACTTTAGCTCTCGCAACTATTAGGAAAAAGTTTCCAAAAGCTGCTACTGAATTTTTTGAATATGCTCAGTATCGCATCAATAGTGACCATATGAAAAGAGCGGTGCGAAGTGATATTCCTGTAAAGCCTGTAAATGTCCATTTGAATGAGCTCTTAGGATTTTTTGATGCTATAAAATTTACGGACATTCAGAAGGATTCCTCTTATGATCAGGTCGCTTTTCAGCTCGATACAGGAACGACGGATACCAAGGAATTACGAGAGATACTAGAACAAGATTTTATTGTAAAAATTCAAAAGAAAATTCCCTATCTTGGCACACCACCTGCAAAAACTCAGCATCTCCATGTTTTTTATGATACTATTGAGCGTGCTATTTCCCATACCATTTGCAAACTCCGAGAAATAAATGATCGAGCTCTCCAAGAAAAAGTAATTATTGAATACCTGAGAGCTGCAAAATTCTGTGGGGGACGGATTTTTAATGCGGCACTTGATTGTTATGACTCTATTGTACGTGGAATAGAGGTGAGTTTTGAAAAGACAATTTATGAACTTGCAGGTGATCTTCGCAAAATTTTACTTGATAGCCTTGTCCCGTCAGGGCCTCAAAGCGTTCATGTAGCTAATGGCTATTTTTATCTTCTGGCAGCTGAGCTTAATCTACCAAATAAAGAATCGGCTTTTCAAGATCCTTTGGCACCTGTGATTGACAAAAATTCTGTACGAGCTGCATTTTTTCGTCTCTATACAGCACTTTCTATCGTTAGCGTCTACTTTTTTGTACAGTTTCATG
>JAQGPK010000111.1 GCA_028293095.1 Chlamydiia bacterium
CAGATGCTTTGACGTAGTAATCGGTATCTTGATCAGACAAGCGGATAATTGCAAAAGTAACTGCTCCAAGAAGACCAAAGATCGCAAGCCAGAAGATATGCCAGATTAACCCAAAGGCAAACAAAAAGGCGCATCCACTAATATACATTCCCATAGGAGAGTTTCTTGGCATATGAATATCTGTATAGGGTCTCTCCTCAACTCCACTTCCTGCTCGCAGCTTTTTCTCCCAAAATGGATCACGCTCATGCACTTCTGGAAGATGTGCAAAGTTATAAAAAGGAGCAGGTGATGCTGTTGACCACTCTAATGTTCTGCCATTCCAAGGATCACCTGTCGTATCTCTATTTTCATTGCGCTGTACAATGCTGACAACAACCTGTAGGATCTGAAATCCGATACCACACATAATGATCATAACACCGATAGCCGCAACGATAAAGAGTGGCTGCCAACCAGTTATCGCATCATAGTGATCTAAGCGTCTTGTAGCGCCCATGAGTCCTAAGATATAAAGGGGCACAAAAGCTGCTAAAAATCCCACAAACCAGCACCACACCGCATATCTTCCGATGCGCTCATTCAGCTTAAAACCTGTAATTTTTGGAAACCAGTAGGTGAAGCCTGCAAAAAAGCCAAAGAGAACTCCCACGAGAATCATTGAATGAAAGTGTGCGATCAAAAAGAGGCTATTGTGAGTCTGGAAATCGATTCCGGGAATTGACAATAAAACACCCGCCATTCCGCCTATAGTGAAAGACTCAACAAAACCCAAAAACCACAGTAATGGGGTTGTAAACTGAATTCTCCCACGAAACATTGTAATCAGCCAATTAAAAACTTTAACGCCAGTAGGCACTGCAATCAGCATGGTCATAATGCCAAAAAAGGCATTGACATTAGCGCCTGCTCCCATTGTGAAGAAATGGTGTAACCACACAATGAAGGAGAGAAAGGTAATCGCAATGATGGCCCATACCATCGAAACATAGCCAAAGAGGCGTTTTTGAGAGTACACAGAAACTACTTCTGAAAAAACACCGAAGGCAGGCAAGATAAGGATATAGACTTCAGGGTGACCCCAGGCCCAGATAAGATTAATATACATCATGGGGTTTCCTCCAAAGTCGGAGGTAAAAAAATGCATATCAAGAAGGCGATCTAAGGAGAGCATAGCAAGAGTCGCTGTCAAAATCGGAAAGGCAAAAATAACAAGCACCATACTTGCCAAAGCGCTCCATACAAAGATTGGCATCTTCATCAGTGTCATACCAGGACAGCGCATTTTTAAAATCGTCACTAAAAAATTAATACCTGATAATAAGCTCCCAACACCTGCTATCTGCGTGCTCCATATCCAATAATCAACTCCCACTCCCGGGCTATACTTTAATCCTGAAAGAGGAGGATAGGCGAGCCAGCCGGTTGCAGAGAATTCTCCGACTACAAGTGATAGATTCACAAGGAAAGCACCTACTACAAACAGCCAAAAACTGAGCGAGTTCAGAAAGGGGAATGCCACATCACGCGCGCCAATTTGCAGTGGAACTATTAAATTTAAAAGACCAAAGACAACTCCCATGCCGACGAAAAATATCATCGTTGTTCCATGAGCTGAAAAGACCTGTTGATAGTGATCCGCTGATAAAAATCCTTGTACATCGCCCACAGAAACTGCCTGCTGCATGCGCATCATGGCAGCATCCATTACGCCCTTCAGAAGCATGACCGAAGCTACAATAATATACATGGCACCGATTCTCTTAGGATCGAGCGAGGTCAGCCACTCTGTCCAGAGCCATTGCCAACGCTTTAAATAAGAAATGAGTCCTATCACAGCGATTGCAGCAAAAACCATCGAGAGGGCTCCACCTGCTGCAATCGGATCGTGCTTAAACGCGTCGAGCGTTAATCTTCCAAACATTTCGCATCCTTACAGCCATCTTCTGGCATCATGTATTTCATCACTATGCGATCATATAAATTCTCTTCCTGCAACCGGTAGGAGATCTCTGGATTTGCACGACTTGGTTCAACTAATTTATTGTATCCATCTAGATTTAAAGGAATAGCTGACCGTTTTATAGTATCTACCCATGTTTCAAAATCTTTTCGTGTACTCGCCTTTGCAATAAAAGTCATCCCTGCAAAACCTTCTCCACTTAAATTTGCCGATAAGCCATTAAAGCTCCCGACTTCATTAGCGATGAGATGTAGCTTTGTTTTCATCCCTGGCATGGCATAAATTTGTCCGCCAAGCTGTGGAATCCAGAATGAATTCATTGGAGCATCAGCTGTAATTTGAAAATTAATGGGTGTCTCTTTAGGAAATTGAACAAAATTAACCGTTACGATCTTTTCCTCTGGATAGATAAAGAGCCATTTCCACTGCAGCGCTACAACCTGAATTGTAATCGGTTTTGTAGGTACATCGAGTGGTTTGTAGGGATCTAACTCGTGAGTGCTTGTCCAAGTGATTATGGAAAGAGCAAGAATGATTAGACAAGGCAGCCCCCACCAGAGGCATTCAGCTGTGATACTATTGTCCCAATCGGGGGTATATTTTGCCTCTGTATTGCCTGCTCGATACTTCCAAATAATGGCAAACGTAAGTACGAGCACAGGAACTACAATAATCAACATGAGGAGTGTTGCCGTGACAAAGAGATCACTCTCTTTCAGCGCGATGAGCCCTTTCGGATTTAAGACAGCAATATTCACACTACCACTTTTTACAAAGAGTGTGATCGCTATCACCACACCGATGAGGAGTAAGGCAAAAAATGCAATGGTATATTTTTTGTTCATCGTAGCTTTTGGTCCGTAAAATTCGTACCTTAGAGCATAGATGAGTTTTTATTCAATTTTTTCTTTGATTATTCACTCACTTACCTAGAAAACTGTAAATCCTAGAAAAAGAAAAAGCGATAAGGCAACAAAATTAACGGCGAATTAATTTATTTTTAACGACTCCGTTTAATAAAGCAAAAAAAAGAGCAGTCAAAGGAAGAACCCTCTGACTGCTCTTAAGACTCGCTATAGAACGATCAATTTATTGTTGAGGTTTTTCTTTGTCGATAACTTCGACTTCAGCCTCTTCAATATTGTCATTGTTAGAAGATGCTGATTGTCCCTGATGCTGTCCCTGCCCTTCTGCTTGAGGACTTGCTGTAGCACCCTGTTGTGGCGCAGCTTTTGCCATTGCCTCTCCGATTTTCTGCATATGCTCTTCAAGCGCGTTCTTGGCTGTCTTGATATTCTCGATATCCTTGGATTCGAGAGCTTTCTTCAAGACATCAATTCTCGCCTGTACATCACTTGCAACATCAGCTGGGATCTTATCTTTAAATTCATTCAGCGCTTTTTCTGCACGGAATACAGTTGCATCAGCTTCGTTTTTCACTTCAACTTCAGCTTTACGCTTCTTATCCTCTTCAGCATGCAATTCGGCATCTTTGACCATCTTTTTGATCTCATCTTCATCAAGACCAGATTTCGCTTGAATGCGGATCTTTTGCTCTTTTCCTGTAGCGAGATCTTTTGCATGAACATGCAAAATACCATCAGCATCAATGTCAAAGGCAACTTCAATCTGAGGCACGCCACGTGGTGCTGGTGGAAGATCCGTCAGATCAAAACGACCAATCTCTTTGTTGTCCGCTGCCATTGGCCGCTCTCCCTGAAGAATACGGATTGTCACCGCCGGTTGATTATCGCCCGCTGTTGAGAACACTTGCTTCTTCTGAGTTGGAATGGTTGTATTACGCTCGATGATCGGAGTCATGACACCACCGAGTGTTTCAAGACCGAGTGTGAGTGGCGTTACATCAAGGAGGAGAATATCTTTGACTTCTCCAACGAGTACTCCACCTTGAATGGCAGCACCAATGGCAACTGCTTCATCTGGGTTGACACTCTTGTTTGGCTCTTTACCAAAAATCTGACGTACCATCTCTTGTACGGCAGGCATACGAGACATACCACCTACGAGGATTGCTTCTTGAATGTCATCTTTGGTAAGACCTGAATCCTTAAGTGCTTTTAAACAAGGCTCTTTTGTACGCTCTGTTAGACTCTGCGTTAAGCTATCAAGCTTTGCACGTGTCAGCGTAATGGACAAATGTTTCGGACCAGAGGCATCCATAGTGATGAATGGCTGATTGATCTCTGTGGAAGTTGTTCCAGAAAGTTCAATTTTTGCCTTTTCAGCAGCATCGCGAAGACGCTGAAGCGCCATTTTGTCTTTACTTAGGTCAATGCCTTCTTGCTGCTTATAGGTATCTACAAGCCAGTGAAGAATGCAAGCATCATAGTCATCACCGCCCAAATGAGTGTCACCATTTGTAGATAGTACTTCGATAACGCCATCGCCAATTTCTAAGATCGAGATATCAAAAGTTCCGCCACCAAGGTCAAAAACAGCAATTTTCTTGTGCTCTTTTTGCTTATCAAGACCATATGCAAGAGCTGCAGCTGTTGGCTCAGGAATTACTCTCAAGACGTTCAAGCCTGCAATCTTACCAGCATCTTT
>JAQGPK010000133.1 GCA_028293095.1 Chlamydiia bacterium
TAAGATCTGCATAAATTAAATACTTTTGCATTCCTTTCTGAGCTATACTCAGCCTCTGTAAGATATGCCTTAGCTGAAACAATTTCTACTCCTGGGATATCCACCGTGATATTTTGAGGATTATTAACCACTAAATATATCTTCATTGCGCTCCTCGAAATCTCATCAAATTCACCTTATACAAAAAAACTCTATTATTCATAAATTGATTGAATTGTCAAAAATTAATAGTAAGAAATTACTTTTTCGCGTCAAATGTACTCTCTTCTAAAATTCGATAAAGAGAGTTGATTATGAAAACAGCTGCTATTCTTGCTATACTCTGTCTTATGTCCTGTAAGCTCCCTGCAAAAGAGCTGCATGTGCTGCTTTCTGCTGATACTATCAGTAATGTGAAAAAAGCCTCCAAACGAGATTTAGAAAATCTTCAGAAAGAACTTCTTTTCATATCAAGTGCAACCGGCATGCCTCTTCGCACAACCCTTCTTAAAGGATCCATGCTCTCAATTGCAAGTATTCAAGCCTGGCTTAAAAATGAAGTTATAAACCCCGATGATGTCGTCCTTATCTATTATACAGGACATGGTTTTCGTACAAAAAAAAGCCCAAGTATATGGCCTTACATCTATTTACCGGCGACTAAAGAAGCTATCGATATTAATGATCTTGTACGCGCCTTAACTACAAAACCTGCAGCTCTTTATATCACAATTGCAGACTGCTGCAACAACCTTATAAAGCCGAAAATTCAAGCACGTTTTACATATCCTCACTCTTTTGCCCCCTCATCTCAAGCTCATCTCACAACAGGCTATCGAAAACTTTTTCTAGAGTCCCGAGGCATCATTATAGCGTCAGGATCAAAACCTAAAAAGCGCTCCTGGGCAACAGCAAAAGGTGGAATATTTACCAATGCGTTTTTGTTAAGTTTAAAAAATGAGGCCGCAGAACATAATCCAGACTGGAAACGGCTCTTTAAAAAAGTAAAATTTATCTGTAAGCAGTATCAAAAACCGCAATTTAAAATTTCCATGGGAAATTAAAAAAAGCGGGAACTTTATCCAATCTTAATAAAAACAGGATAGGTTTGCGATATGTTATTAAATTTTTACTTCAACAAGAGAAACCTCAACAAAGGAAGAAGTATGAAAGCAAAGAATTCTACTCAGAATATATTATCAGGGTTTATTTTTTTCACATCCTGTATGACTTCGCCTCTTATGGCTACAGAAACCGCTGAAACACCAACAACGGTAACTAATTCAGGACAAAATCAAGTATCAAGATGTCCATACGGCAAGCGTGCACTTTCTACCGAAGAAAGGCAGTGTATTCAAAAGAGCAGAATAGATGCAGACAAAGCAGAGCGCCCTGAAGAAAGCACTCAGAAAAAAATTAAAAAACCTTATAAAAAGGGAAAAGCGAAGAAAGGCTTAACAAGTAAAGGAATCGGCATTTACGGGGAAAATTACTCTTATAAAAACCAGCATACTATTAATGATGCCTCTACTAAGGGACTGACTCTTGAAATTGAAGATGGTAGTATCTTTGCAATTGCAGATTCCGATCAATGGAAAGTAAGTAAATGGCAAAAAGGAGCCCCTATAAGTATTCTTCCAAACCATTCTTGGAACTCAAATGAATATATCATTAACAATTGCGATACGGGCGCAAGAGCCGCAGCTAAACTATCTCAAGGTCCACTATTTGAGCGCCATCAGACAAGATACGTAAGCTACATTAATACAGCAACGGGTGAAGTGCTTCTTGATAATGGCTCTCTCTACAAAATCGCGAGCACCTTGGCAGACCGCAGCCAATTTTCAAAGTGGCAATCTGGAGATAACATCATTACCGGAGAAAATGATGCATGGTGGTCCAATGGCTATACATACATTCTTATCAATGTCGCTACAGACAGTTATGTAATCGCAAGCCGTATACAGTAATAGTTCACATTATACAGAAGGGCCGATAGGGCCCTTCGCTTAAAAATAAAGGAAAAATCTATGTGCGTTGATCGTCTGCCTCCTGTATCCCATACAACCCCAGCATTCAGTGGTTCAACTGCTCATACTGTTGAACTTTCACAATTAATCTTGCTTACAGCACGTGTTATTGCTTCAGCTGCTACGGTATTTTCTCTCATTGCACTTATAGCTACAGAGAGTTCCGGAGCATTACTTGCAACTATTATATGTGCAGCAATTACTGTTATTCTTCTTTCTGATAATAGCCCTTCTAGTAGTCCACGCTATAGTCCCCATAACCCACGACCTTCTTTTAGACAACAAGCAACTGTGATCCACCATGTGGTAGCCGACTCCCATCTTCCTTATGCACCAGCGCCACCTTCAATTTTTTATTCCGCGCCTACGCCTACAATGCGCGAGATACCCTCGCGAGAAATTCTAAGACCTCCAATTTTCCGTTCAGCGACATCCTCTTTTACAGCACGTGACAACTTTTACCAGAATGAAGGGTCTTCCTGGGCTTCTGAGCCTGTAACAAGAACTCATGCACAAGTTGGAATTAGATCGCAACAGGAAAGGCCTGCAAATCATTCTTCGAGCTCTAGCTCATTCGACACTCAGAGAACTCGTCCAGCCGTTGGCCGCAGAGATCAACCTACCCATAACACCATACAACCTATTGACTCTGCACCTTCTTCTTCTTCAACTAGCCCTTTCCTAGCACCTTTACCTAGAAGACCAACCCACATTCCACCGAGAAGAAATCTTGTATCTCAAGAGAGACCTTCATCAACTCCAGCGCAATCCTTTCCTGTCCCATCAGCTCCAACTTTATCACCTGGTAGTATACAAGCTCCTCCACAAGCTCGTCCACAAGTTGGAGTACGAACAGCTACTGTAGCAGAAGAGGTGAGAGGTTCTGAAATAAAAGGCAAGCGATCTGCCGTAGGTAGTAGAAAATAACTATAAACTGAGTCGCCTTCTATTCTTTATAAAGGCGGCCATAACATCGAGGTTTTTATGTGTTTGAGATCAGTTTCTTCACCCCCTATTCATATTTTCACCGTGAATCAACGTTCACCTCTTGATTCAATTACAGATTTTTTAAAAGTAGCATTTCGAATCACAGCAGTTGCTGTAGGCATCCTTTCAGGGTATGGATACCTTTCAACCGGAAATGAACTTGCACTCGGAGTATGCCTTTTATCATTCGCTGCTGCTACTGGCCTTTCCGGTATCTCGTATCTATTAGCTTCAAGCTATCGACCATATCGTACTCAAACTGTATATCATCAAAACTATTATCAGCCGGTCCCTGTTTATCACACCTCAAGTCCTGTATACACGCAAATTCCTCCAGCAGCTGCCACCCGACCACCAGCATATGCACCGGGTTCCCGCCCTCCTGTCGGAAGACGCCAAACCCCACCTCCACTTCCGAATGAACTACATCAAAGACCGGTGGTAGGTTCAGGAAAAAATCGATAAGATAGATTCATTGCAGCAATTACAGAAAGGTAGTACACAAAGAAAAAACGAAAGGAGAATTATCATGAGCCGGATTCAAGCTGTAAGTCAAGAAAAGGCATCTACTGCTATAAAGCCAATCTATGATGCTCTTAAAAAGAAAATGGGACTTATTCCAAACATTTTTCTTCATATGGGCAACTCTCCCGAGATTCTTCGAGCTTTTATTGCTCTTAGTGATCTTATAGAAACAACTTCCTTGTCTAAAGAGCTTAAAACAAAGCTGGCATTGGTAATTGCGGAAGCAAACCAGTGCACATACTGCCTTTCTGCCCATACTGCCATTGCCAAAAGCATGAGCATTAATGAAGAAGCTATCATGCAAGCGCGCAACGCTTCTGCATCTGATAAAAAGACAGGGGCAATTTTGCGATTTGCGCAATCTGTTGTGCAAAAGCAAGGAAATGTGACTGACAAAGAAGTTCAAGAATTGAAAGCGAACAATGTCTCAGATCAAGAGATCTGTGAGATCATCCTAATTATCACGCTAAACACCCTTACCAACTATTTTAATAAAGTTGTGAATACTGACGTTGACTTCCCGCTCGCTCCAAAACTGACCTAATTCATCAGGATGGTTTTAAACGCAGAGATCCTAAGAAATAGAGAAAGTTTATAACGGGTTGGTTTGTTTTTTATTTTTTACTACAGTGAAGAAAAACTCGACTTTAGGATTTTTTAGCATTAAAGGGTATTCAGGTTGATAGAATCGCTGTTGAATTTTAACGCAAAGGAGCGAGTGAGGCGCAAAGGCGCAAAGAAAAAACAGAGGATAAGGTGTCAAGTCATTGGTTAGAGATGAATGGTACGCTGATACATTTCTTAGTCTAAATAAATCGAACGCTGTCTTTAACCATACGTAAAGCTATTTCTTTCTCTTTGCGTCTTTTGCAGCTCCTTTGCGTTAAAAAATAATTAATAATGCAGCTGAGAAGGTATGTGTCGCCAGTTCCTGGCTCTACGAGTTATTTGAAAATACC
Organism: Chlamydiia bacterium; assembly: GCA_028293095.1. Lineage (GTDB taxonomy): Bacteria > Chlamydiota > Chlamydiia > Chlamydiales > FEN-1388 > JAHFTM01. The sequence goes on from JAQGPK010000133.1 coordinate 4,481, forward strand.
GTAGGTTCCCCTACGGGTCACCTACGGCTATCATCTGTAGCCACTTACGTGGCAAAGTACCACTTCGTGGTTTATTCATAATGCTCAGGCCTGAGTCAACATGCAACACTGACCTGTAATTCCAAATGCCATCTGTAGCCACTTACGTGGCAAAGTACCACTTCGTGGTTTATAAATAGAAGCGTATTTCTTTAGGCAAGTGTGGGGCTGTC
>JAQGPK010000146.1 GCA_028293095.1 Chlamydiia bacterium
ATTTTGCTGGAGATTGCCTTGCATGATAGTGTCTTGAAGCGCCGCATCAATTGCATGCGAGGCCATTGCGAGATTGCTATGTCCAAAGAAGTGGACCCCGATTCCTGAGATGAGATCATATTTGACGCTGCCATCTGCAAGTTCCACGAAAAGGCCATTACCGAGACCACTACCAAGATAGGGAAAATAGAGCGGATTGCCTCGAAGCTCATTGATATGGTCGATATCATGCGTGTACTCAACATGTGCATCTTTTATGGACGAGATCTTTTCTTTGTACTCTTGAAGAGCTGTAAGTAAGAGCTTTTTTCCTTCGATGTATCGAGGATCAGCAAAAAGCTTATGAGAGGTGAGTCTATCCATTAGAGTGCAATTGGTGTAGGTTTTGTTTTTGAAGCTATAGAAAATTCTGCATTTGCAATTTTCATAAGAAAGAGCGTGATGAGCTTAGCTCGTTGTGGCAAGCTATCAAGAAGAAGGTATTCTCGAGGGGAGTGGATTTCGCCGCCAATAGCGCCAATGGCATCAATGATGGCAAGGCCGTTAGCTGCTAAGATATTGCCATCAGAAACACCACCAGATGCTCTTTTTTCAAGTGTATGTCCTAATGCATGGGCGCATTCTGTCAGATAGCCCAAAATCTTTTCAGTAGGAGCGTCAACTTTTTTAGGCACTCTGTTTGAACTTTCATGAAGCTCCATTTGAATGCCCTCTTTTTCACCGAAGCGTTTGACAAGGGTATCTATCTTTTGTTTAGCTGCCTGCATCTGATCTTTTTCGTACGCTCGTAAATTAATTTTGGCAATTGCAAGATCTGGAACAACATTACTGCTGTGACCTGAATGGAGTGATCCAACGTTGACGATTAGATCTTTTGAATTTAAGGCCTCGAGCTCTACAAGCAGGGGAGCCACCGCAAAAATTGCAGATCTTCCTTTATTGAAATCGCGGCCTGAGTGAGCCGCTTTTCCTCGAACAATGAGCGTCATGTTCAGGGAGCCTGCTCGCTCAGATACCATGGCGCCATCTGGAAAGGAGGGCTCGAAAACAAAGCCAAGATGGTGACGCTTTGCACTCTCTTCTAAGAGAGCTTTTGAACCAGGTGAGCCGATTTCTTCATCAGCTGTAATGAGTACTTCCCAGCCAATTTCAGAGGCGTAAGGTGATTTTTCAAATGCTTCCAGTGCTGTAAGCAAGATGCAGAGGCCGCCTTTCATATCGGTAACACCAGGGCCTATGAGAGTATTTTCATCTCTACGCTGAGTTTTTTGAAAAGGTGAGTCTTTGGTATAGACAGTGTCCATATGACCCGAAAATAGGAGCTTTATTTTTGCATCTCTTCTTTTTGTAATGCGAAGAGCTTTTCCAAGAGGATGAGAAATATGACATCCGTTATCATCAATATGATCTACAGGCAAGAGACTACATTCTTGGATTTCACCTTCAAGGCGAGAAAACTGCTTTTTCAAAGCCTGCAACATTTGCTGCACTCCTTCTTGATTAAAAGAATGAGAGTTAATCTCTGACCAGGAGGTGACAAGGCGAATCATATGCTCTTTTTGATGGTCAATCCAATTGAGAAATGGTTCATACGGTTGCATATAATTTCCTGTTTTTCTTCTTCTTATAGTAAATATTCTTTTTTTTAAATAAATTTCATGGTATAGCAAAAACAAAAATAGGAGGTTCGAATGGATGTTATTATTATTACTGGATGTAGTGGTCGAATAGGACAGGCAATTATCGAAAAGGCGCCTCATACAAATATTACTTTTATTGGTTTTGATATCGCCGCGCCAAAGTTTGCAACTGGCAAGAATTTTGAATTTATCAAAGTAGATCTTACATCTGATGAGAGCGTCCATAGTGCGATGAAACAGGTTAGAGCAAAGCATGGCTCTCGCATCACATCCATCATTCATTTGGCAGCCTACTATAGTTTTAGTGGTGGAGCATGGGAGATGTATGACAAGTTAACTTTGCAAGGCACGAAACGCCTTCTTCAAGAAGCTAAAAATTTCGAAACGGAGCAGTTTCTTTTCTCAAGCTCCATGCTTGCACAGGCACCTTGTCAAAAAGGTGAAAAGATTACTGAAGAGTCACCGATGATTGAAAACTGGAACTATCCAAAATCAAAAGTACTAGCAGAGGCCCTTATTCATAGAGAGCATGGCAATATTCCAACTGTGATTTTACGTATTGCAGGTTGCTACGATGATGGCTGTCATTCTATTCCAATCTCGAATCAAATTCAGCGTATTTATGAGCATCAACTGGTTAGCCGCTTTTTTCCTGGCGATTTATCCCATGGAGCGACCTATATTCACCTTGCTGATTTGAGTGAGTGCATCTGGAAATGTATAGAACACCGTAAAAAGCTACCTCAAGAGACGACGCTCCTCGTAGGTGAAGAGAAAATGTTGAGCTATGATGAGCTGCAGCGCAAGATTTCCTATCTTTTGACTGGTAAGCAAATGAAGACGTTTCGAATTCCAAAGCTTCTTGCAAAAATAGGTGCTTGGATGCAAAACGCTCTGCCATTCATGCCTAAAACTTTTATTAAGCCCTGGATGATTGACATCGCAGACTTTAATTATGATCTCGACATGAGCCATACAGAAAAAATGCTCGGATGGAAGCCAAAACGCGAGCTTGCAAAAGTGCTTCCTTTAATGACGAAGTCATTACAAAACGATCCAGCCCGCTGGTATGCAGACAATGGACTCGAGATGCCCTGCTCCAAGAAAGCATGTTGTGGAGGAAAATGAGAGTCTTTAAATATGTATCCATAGCTCTTGGTCTGTGGCTTGCTGTTACTCCGTATATGGTTGAAGAGAAAAGTCAGGCAATGGCTGTGAGTGACTCTCTTTCTGGGATCCTTGTGATGCTCTTTGGAGCGCTTTCATTTCGTCCTGGAGTTACGGCTATTGGACTTTGGCTTCAGCTAGCGCCGCTTATTTTTTGGGCGCCAGCTGCAGCCTCCTATCTTAATGACACTCTCATAGGAGCGCTTCTTATTATCGTGTCATTTATCCTTCCAGAATATGGCGTTATAGAAAAAGGCCCTGAAATCCCACAAGGGGCTTCTCATAACCCATCTACTTGGAACCGAAGAACCCTTGTGGCTCTTTTAGCATTTGCAGCCTTTCTTTCTGCGCGTTACATGGCCTCATTTCAGTTAGGATATATCACAACTGTTTGGGATCCGGTATTTGATCGCGGATTGGGTACTTTTGATGTGATTACCTCATTCATTTCAAAAGGATTTCCTGTATCAGATGCAGGTCTTGGATCGGTTGCTTACCTACTTGAAGCATTACTTGCGCTTAAAGGCGGCGAAAAGCGCTGGCATACGATGCCTTGGATTGTGGCATGTTTTGGCTTTTTAGTAATTCCTGTAGGTATTGTGAGTATTATTCTCATTTGCTTGCAACCTCTTGTAGTTGGACACTACTGTTTTTGGTGTTTGCTGACTGCTTTTTTCATGTTTTGTATGATTTTTATAACTTTTGATGAAGTTTTTGCGAGTATCCGATTTGTTCGAGAGGAGCTTGCAAGGGCTAAAGACAAAAGCTTTTGGAAAATATTTTGGCATGGATCTACTTTTACTATTGGCAACAAATAGTCGCTTGATTAAGGTGCAGAAAAAAGTAACAATAAAAAGTAGAAGGTAAGAATGAAAAGTGATATGCATAATCGTATTAGAAAGTTGCTTGAAAAGGGTTACGAGGGCTATGTTCTAGTCACTTGTAAACCTGCTACAGGCGATGGTAAAATGCAAGTGGAAATGTCCTATGATGGCGATCCAGTACTTGCAGCGTACCTTATGGAAGGCGCTCAAGAGTATCTTGAAGAAGAAGATGCAGATTCCGAAATGGAGCTTCTTTCGTGAATTTGAAAGAGTTCCATAACCTTGCCCTCTCTCGAAGAGCTGTACGTAGGTTCGGGCCAGAGCCTGTTCCACGTGAGCTTCTTCTAGAGCTTCTTGATTGTGCGCGTTGGGCACCAAGTGGATTTAACCTTCAGCCAACACACTATGTCATCGTCCAAGATCCAAATCTCAAAGAAAAACTATTAAAAGCTTGCATGCAGCAGCGTCAAGTTGTTGATGCTCCAACCGTAATTGTCTTTACTGGTGATCGCCAGGTTGTTAAAAATAATCTCGAAAATGTAATTGAAGAGAGCCACTTTACTGAAGCGGGAGAGGCGCGTTTTCGTCGCTATGTCCATTTAAATTTTGGCAATGGCCTCTTTGGAATTGAATGGCTTGTGAAATTTATAGCGACTCCTTTTCTAAGGCTTTTTACACCAATGCCGACGTTACCTGCTGTGCATAAGCGCTACTGGCTTGGCAAGCAAGTGATGCTTTCTGCTATGAACTTTATGTTGGCGGCAGAAGCTGCCAAACTTGTCACTTCGCCCATTGAGGGTTTTGATGAATGGCGTGTAAGACGTATTCTTGGCATTCCTCTCACCCAGATTGTTCCTATCATTATTGCAGTTGGCCACCCAGTTGCTCATGATCTGCCACTCTCTAAGTGTCGCCTCCCTCTTGAAGATTCTGTCCATTTCAATAGATGGTAAGTACTCTACTTTCTTTTGCATTAAAAAAGTAATTCCCGTATAATTCAATTACTATGAATACTTGTATGAAGAGTTTCTCTTCAAATTCGACCTCTTTCTATTCTGACTGCAAGCAAAGCAATGTTTTGTCTTTGCAGACAAGCTCCCTCCTGTCCACACTCCTGCTGCGCTGCTAAGCGCAATATACTTTATAATACCCACATTTTTTCTTATTAATTTTTTGAAATAAATCCTTAGCAGGAAATTTTTATGTCTCAACCCGTATCTTCCACAGGGTGGAAAAAACAGTCAGGTTTTGTCTGGTCCATGATTGGATCGGCAGTTGGCTTTGCCAACATTTTGTCATTTAGCGCATGCGCGTATAAAAATGGGGGAGGAGCTTTCCTTATTCCCTACGTGATTGCGCTCATTATTCTCGGAGTGCCACTTCTTTTACTCGAAGGAATTATAGGTAAAACATGGGGTTTGCCACTTGTTGCCTCATGCGATAAGGTATGTGGAAAAATTGGAAAAACATTTGGTTGGCTTGCCGTAATTGCTTGCGCAACTATCGGAAGCTTTTATATTGTCCTTACAGGGTACTCTATTGCCTATACCTATTTTGCAGGAAGTAGCTCAATTCCTGAGGACACAGCTACATTTTTTACGAAAGACTTTCTTCACATAAGTCCATCGCTCTTTGAAGTAGGCTCTTTTTCGTGGCCTGTTTTTGCAGCGACCCTTGTTGTGGCTCTTTTTTCATGGTTCATTCTTCGTCGTGGTATTAAAGATGGAGTTGAAAAGATCTGCTCCCTTTTCATGCCATGCCTTGCTGTGATTGTGACAATTTTTGCGGTAGCTGTTGCGTTCTTACCAGGAGGTTTGAGTGGGTATTATTACTATCTCACGCCCGATTTTTCGAGACTTTTGGATGTGACTCTTTGGCGCGATGTCTTTGGTCAGCTTTTGTTTAGTTTGTCACTTGGTCTCGGTATTGTTGTTGGATACTCTCGCCATACAGGAGAGAAGATCAACGTGGTATCCGCGATGAAGTGGGTAGCAATTGGTGACTTTACTGTTTCCTTCATTTCAGGCTCTGCTATTTTTGGCTGTATTGCCCATATTAGCTTACTTACTGGAGTGCCGTTTGAACGTATTCTTTCAACAGACTCTTCTTTTGAAATTGGTTTTGTGATTTTTCCAAAAATTTTGCAGCACTTTGGTAGTTTTGCTCCAATTTTTGGCGTGATTTTCTTTTTCTCTCTCTTCATTGCAGGGGTTACTGGTGTCTTTTCAATCATTGAAAGCATTGCAGGTAATGTAGAGGTAGAGTTTAGCATGACTAGAAAAGAGGCCGTGAGTTATACAACGGCTTTTATTATGGCTTCTGCAATACTCTTTTGTATGGGGAATGGCTCTCATATCATCGACGCATTAGCACCTATGGTGATGGGAATCAATATGTTGATTGGAAGTTTGGCACTCATCATCATCTTTATCTATTGCTGCCCTCAGATAGCTATGCAATTTCGAAGGTCTCCTTTGCGCCTTTTTGTGCCAATCGTACTCCTTGTTATTTTGGCAGGTAACATAATCCAGGAATTCAATCAGCTAAACGCTGCTGTGGCTCTTCGCTGGCTCTGGTTTGTGTGTGCTTTTGGTGTGTCGATTCTTTTTGCAACAAAGATCCAAGAGGTGTGTTATGTCCCAGTTTCAGAATAAGCTTGTTGCTGTGATGAATGAAAAGATGCCAGCAGGTGCTGTCATGAATGCGCTTGCTCATATGTGTATTGGCTTTGGAGCAGATATTGGAAAAGAGGCTTTGCGTCTCACAAACTATAAAGACGCAGATGGTGGTAATCATCCAAATATCTCTGAAATACCCTTTATTATTTTAGAGGCGAATTCCAATAAGATCCGAGGCCTTCGGCAAGCCGCCATCGAACAGGGGATTGCCTTTGTGGATTTTACCCATACGATGAGAGAGGGGAGTTTTGAAGAGCAGCTGAAGCGTTCATCTGAAACGCACGAGCAAGACCTTACCTACTTTGGTATTGTCTTATTTGGAGAGTGGGAAAAGGTGACTGCTATGACCAAGAAATTCTCCCTCATGAAGTAATTTTTTATCCCGAACTCATCGTATAAATGAGTTCGGAGTGAAAATAGTTGAGTAGAGTAAGGACTTCTTATATTCTGATAAAGTCTTCTTGTAATTGAATTTGTATTATTGCATAATTTCTATTTTTTATAATACATTTTTTATATTTATTTTAATTATTACTATGTAGTAAAATATCTTATATAAAATTGTATATTAATAAATAATTTCGTAGTCCAATTTTGACTGGAGGAATGTGTGACACAACTCGTATCTGATAGTACATTGATTCAAATGCTCAGCAATCAACTTTTTTTTGCACATCGCTACGAAAGTGAATATTGCCTCAATAAAGAGTTTAAGGCCGTTCGCCGTCAAGAGGGAATTTCTTCTCCTAGTAGCGAAGCTGTCGTCGATCGTGTTTTCAAATGTGTTAAGAAAGTATGTTCGGAAAGCGCTGTGAAAGCTATAGAAAGCAAGAAGTGGGCGACACTTCAAGCAAACCTTGAACAGTACTGCAAAACTCAAAAAGATTTTAATCCTGATTCTAAACTCTATGAGAAGGTGAGCAAGATTTTGAAGCAACGAGTAGAGACAACTCGCACTTCAAAAGAGTTTTTTGAACATATTTTGGGAAAAAATGAAAAAGAGCTGACCTCTTCTGACGCTATATTTCTTCAAGAAGTTGCTACCACTTTGGAATATGAAAAAAGTTTCTTTGAAGCTCTTTTTCTTCAAACAAACCAGGAGCTGAGACTTTTAGAGTGTAAAAAAGCGATGGAAGCAGCAGGGATCATCATCTGTGCTCCAGCAAATGCACAAAGCTCTACAGGCGACATAACATATCAATACGAGTTTGTGGGTTCAGAAAGAGGCAGTCTCACTGCACATCTTTTTATGAAACGCTTTAGGTCTTTTTCGAACAAGAAGAGAACGCTTCTTCCCAAAGAGCAATTCTTTGAGGTTTTGGAACTTATGCAAAGCAATGATAAAGATATCAAGCAGATTGCCACCCAATTTTTTGAGTTTAGTAGACATCGATATGCCCATGAAATGCAGAATCGTCATATTAAAATGGCTGTCCAATCTGTTGCAAAAAAGGCAGTAGCTATTAGGAGTTTTAAGGAGCAGTTTTATGCGTTTTGCCCTTATTTATTTCCCCTTATTGAAGCTGTTATAAAAGCATCTCTTAAAGCAGCAAAAGAGGCACA
>JAQGPK010000184.1 GCA_028293095.1 Chlamydiia bacterium
AAGTAGATGTCTCAGTTCTTGTGCCGCTTTTAGAATTGCAGTCGCAAAGGTAGGCTGTGTATTACAGACTACTTTTTCAAACTGCGCCACTGCATTATTATAGATACGAGGACCACAGAGAGATGCAGCTAATAAAAATTCTCTTATTACAGCTGCTGCCTGTTCTTTGTCATCTAAGCCTTTGAGCTTTTGAATGACATGACAGGTAGCGCTTTCAATCGTTTCATAAAAGTCGATTAAAGCTTGCCCACCTTTTGCTGTTCCTTTGTAAGCTTCACGTCTCTCTACTCTTGTCACAAAAGTTTGTAGGGACTTTTGGAGTGCTGCTTGTTTGTCATCTTCTTCTGAATCGCTATCGTTATCACTATCATCTGCATCTTGAGGTGGCGCAAAATAGTCTGGCTGGTCCTTATCGTAATAATTAATCCCCTTAAATATATCGAGAATATCTCTTACTTTTATGCCCTTTGGTTTCTCAGGGATAACTGTCTCTGGCAAAGCTGTAAGGTGACTCTCGACAATTTTATATTTTACATTAAAGATAAATGGTTCAATAGCTGATGATTTTGGATATTTATTTTTCATTGCACGTATGGATGTCTCAAACTGTTGTTCTGATACTTGAGAGGCGTATTCTCTTCCCAAATAAGTGTCTTGACATGTAAATGCAAGTTCTTCGAAAGACATTTTCTGCCCGGATCGACTTAATTTTTCTTTAATTTCCCCTTTTCTAAGAGCTTCGATATCCCAACCAGGAAGTAACTTATCAGCAAAATAACGCATCCATCCAGTGTATTTCTCCCATTCAGGTGAGACTACAAACGTCTTAAAAGGTGTTAAAGCAGCTGCATTTTTTGCCGTAACATCAATTTCATGGCTATGCTTGGACAGAAGATGAGAGGCAAATGGTGCCAAACCATACTGACAGGCATAATGCAAGGCGGTATTTCCTTCTTGATCTACAAAATGTACATTGACATTCTTGGTAAGTAGTACTTCGATGACCTCTCCAAGGCCTACTTGACAGGCGAACTGAAAAGCACTTTCCTTATCCTTGTTCACTGCATGAACATTAACATTGTGATCTATCAAATAAAGAGCTACATCTTTTAATCCAGCGATGCAAGCTCGCATGAGAGCTGTGCCACCATCAATACTAACGTGATGAATATCTGCTCCTTTTTTGATAAGATGCAGAGAAAGCTCTGAATTTTCCTTTCCTAAAGCTTGAAAAAGTGCTGTATGGCCAATTTTACTCACTGCATGAATATCTACCCCCATATCTATGAGTCGAAGAGTAATATCATGAAACGACTTCTCACAAGTATGAAGAGGTGTCAGGCCATCTTTTGTCACAGTTTTAACATCTGCACCTCTCTTTAAGAGCTCAAGTGCAAGTTCACGAAGCTCTAAATCACAAGCACAGAAGAAAGGTGTTTTGCCTTCATCATCTATTGTATTGATGTTAAATGCGCCTCGTTTTAAAAGCTCGAGCGCCTCATTTTCTAAGCCTGCAGCACATGCATAATGAAATGCAGTAAGTCCTTTATCATCTACAGCGTTTACATCAACGTTCATCTCGAGGAGTTTGGCAATTATTTTAGGGCATTTATTTTGACAGGCAACTATAAGTGCTGTATCGCCATTATCTGCAACGGCATGCACATCGCCACCTTTTTCAATCATTTTTACAACTAGCGTCTCTTGAATCTCTTTAGGACAGTCTTTTTCTATAACTATCATAAGCGGCGTTGAACCTTCTGAGGTAGTCACATCAGCAGCCGCTCCCTTTTCAAGAAGTTTAAAAATAAATTTTGCATGCATTTCTTCTTCCTGATCTTCAGGATCTATAGAACAAGCATGAAGAAGAGGAGTAAACCCCTCTTCATCCTGTTCATTGACTACAGCTCCTTGCTCAAGAAGGGCAAGGGCAAGTTCTACGTGCTCCTCTTTACACGCAATCATAAAAGGAGAGCACCCCTCCTCATCTTTGACATGAATGTTGGCGCCACGCTTCACCAATTCTAGAGCAACCTTTGGCATATTCTTTGAAGCAAGAAGAAGAGGCGTTTCACCATCCTCATTTACTGTATTTACGTCTGGATTCTGCTTGAGAATAGCAAAAGCAACTTCTTCCATGATATTCTCATCACATGCAAGACTAAGCGCAGTATCTCCATCCTCATCGACAGCATGCACATCAACTCCCAGCTCTAGTAACTTCAATGCAATTTTTGCATTCTCAGACAGACAGGCAGCCATAAGAGACGTTTGGCCATTTCTATTTACTATATGTACATTCACCTTGCTCTCAATAAGCATAAGTGCAATCTCTTCCATTTCCTTTTCCCTACATGCATAAAGTAGAGCTGTATTACCTTTGTTATCTATCGCATGAATATCAGCTCCAAGCTCAATCAATCTCTTTGCCAATATAAGCTTTTCTTTCTTGCATGCTCCCATCAATGGAGTACGGCCTCTTGTATCAAGCAGGTGAATTGAGAGCCCAGAATCTAAAAGTTTTAAGCCTAGATTTTCATCTTTTGTAGTCATTATGATAAACTGTAGCAACGACTCAAGACTTGCTACTGTTGGTAGAGCATCCAGCACTTCTTGTTTATCGAGTGAGTTTTTGACCATTTCTTTAATACTAAGTACAAATGAGCAGCAAGCATCTTCATCAGATTTCATTTCATCCGGCAAGGTCATCATATCTAGTAATTCTTGATCAGTTGCTGTTTCATTTTTTATCGCATCTATCAGTTCTGCTGTTAGCTGCACTCCCTGCACTCCCTGCACTAAAAATCCTTGTGATATTTTATCTGCTAGAAGTTCAGACAGTGTGAGTTCCATCTTAAATTTTTTCATTTTCAGAAGAGCTGCAACTCTTGTTGCAATCTTTACCTTTAATTCACTCTCAAATGCATTTTGCCTTGTTTGAAGATCTTCTAATGAAAACTCAAATTTTTTACTTTTTTTCTTAAAAAAGTGACCTGATTTATCTAAAATCTCTTGGCTTATTCTGGCAACTTTTACACAGGTATCAAAGGAGGCATTCAACTCTTTTACAGTTGTTTTCGAACGAGAGGCACATTTTTTATTTATATGATCTTGAAGCTCTTTGGTTCCGTGTTCAAAGCGAATAAGATCTTGTCTAGTAATCCGTTTGACTTTAGAAAAACTAAATCCATTTTTTTTATCATGCCCGATAATATGATGTTTGGAAGGTTCAGATGTAAGCTGCTCTGCAACTTGTTGAAAAAACTCAGGATTATTTTTTGGATTAATGAATACTGTCATATAAAACCTATTATTATTTAATATATCTAATAATATTAATGATAAAATAGTTTATTGTAAACTAAATAAAAAATTTAAATTATTTAATTTGAAATAAAATTATAAATTAATGAATTCGTTTAACTTAAATTAAGACTATGTATTATAATTATAATTTATTTCTTTTACTATACGAGGAAAAAGAAATGTCCAGTGAATCACATCTCTTTCGTCCTATAACTACAGGCACCCTAAATGCTGTTTCAGAGCCTATAGTTATTCGTCCTCTTGTACGTAGGGCGCTTTTTTCAAATACTTCCCGCCCTCAATCCTGCCCTCTAAATAATCCTATAGCAACAACTACTAAGCAAATTTTTGTATCTACCATTACTGAGCAAGCTGAGCCGACGACCCCTCTTAATGAAAAGCAAAAATACTCTCCACTATCCTCACCGCA
>JAQGPK010000194.1 GCA_028293095.1 Chlamydiia bacterium
TGGCAAATCAATGGCTCAATGGTGTTCACGTAGATGAGACATTGGGAAAGAAATACTCTCAACAAGGTTGTACTCTTCAACAGAGAGATAGAGAGCATGGCTCTTATGATATTTCTCTTGATGGTCAGATGCTTACAATACAAACGCGTGATTTTTGGACTATAAGTGATGCGGATCATTTATCAATTGTGAAAGGATATGATGCACGAAATATAACGTTGCAAATCGATCTTTCAAAAGTAGGACCTGAATTACTTCTCAGTAAGGATTGTGTAAAAATTAAAATCGAAAGAAATGGATTTTGCAAGCACTTTTCAGATGTTGATGTTCTTTCAGCAGGTCAAGTTGCTAAGGCTGTAGCTATTGAGGTTGCAACGAGTGCGCAAAGCAGTCAGAATGGAAGCGAGCTTTTGCCCATATACCTTGAATCACTTTATTCAAAATTGAAGCCAGGTGAATCACTCGCTCGCAGAGATATAAAAACTGCGCTTGATCAAGCAGTAGCTACTGTAAGGGAAGAAATAATAGCAGGGCAGCAAGATAAAGAAGTTCAAGACCGACTGAATGAAATGGTAAAAGCATTTGATGCAATGCATCCAATAACCCCAGATATTCAAAAAAGTACTTAATTTATTAAAATGTTCTTCATACTTGCAGAGTTTTAGTTGCAAGAATGTCGCTTTGCCTCTATGATTATGCACAAAAAGTTTGCAATTATGAGGATTTACTGTGAAGCGTACCTATCAAGCAAGTAAGAAGCGTAGACAGACAACATGTGGTTTTCGTGCACGCATGGCGACAAAAAATGGCCGTAAGATCATTGCTTCCCGCCGTCGTCAAGGACGTAAGCGTCTTTCAGTGTAATGGCTGAACACCTTTTCCCTAAAACATCCAGGCTCTTAAAGAGGCGAGAGTATCTCACGCTTCAACAAAAGGGCCAGGTTTTTTATGGAAAACATATTATTATTCAGTGGCGCAAAAATTTAGTCTCTCGCCCTCGTATCGGCATTACAATTACCAAAAAGTTTGGAAAGGCGCATGCCCGCAATCGCTTTAAGCGACTTGTACGCGAAGCTTTTCGCCTCACTATAAAGCCCCCGCTTGGAATTGACTTTGTTGTGCTCCCTCGTAAAGGTTTTGAATCCTTCTCTCTTTCTATCCTCCTTCTAGAAGTCTCCAAATTCTTTACTTCAGTACAGCTTTCTGTCTTGCCACAGCCTCCCAAATGATGCCAGATAAGACTGCGTGTGGGTTATTTTTTACCACAGAGGACACAGAGATCACAGAGTTTTTTTATGGGTAGTTTTATAGCCTGTATTTATATTCCTCTCTGTGATCTCTGTGTCCTCTGTGGTAAAAAGAAATAATTAAATAGCTTTTTATTGAGTTGAGCTGGTTGAATTTTTGTGCTTATAGAGAACAAATCCAAGATTTGCAGCAGAAAGCACAAAGAAAAAATATATGCATAAATCAATTACATTTTATAGAGATTTAGACCCCTCTTTGTAGTAAAATTTGGGTTACCGAAAATTGTTAGTTAGGAAGTAAGGTATGGACTACTCACATCTGAATGAGGCGCAACGAGAAGCAGTTACCACTGCAGATGGCCGTCTTTTAATCCTCGCAGGTGCAGGCAGTGGTAAAACCAGCGTTTTGACGCTGCGAATAGTGCACCTCATGAAAAGCTGCAATGTTCGTCCAGAGGCGATTTTAGGACTGACCTTCACTAATAAAGCAGCTGAGGAGATGCGCGCGCGTCTTGCTCTACTTATCGATCCCAAATCTGCTAAGAAGGTGATTCTCTCAACATTTCATAGTTTTTGTATGTGGGTACTCAGGCGTGAGGCCGAGCATCTCGGCTATACCAATTCCTTTACCCTCTATGATCGTCAGGATCTTACTAGGCTGCTGAGCAGTATTGCACGTGACGTTTTAGAGCATGAAGGGCAGCTTCCATCCGTACAAAAGACCCTTGATGTCATCGGTCTTGCTAAGAATAAGGGTATATCACCAGAAAATATTTCAGGCAGTGGCTCGACATGGCATGATGGCTTTGCCAAAGAGGTTGGGAAGCGCTTAAATGAGAGTTTACGTGCCTATAATGCTGTTGACTTCGATCATCTCCTTTGGCTAACTGGTGAGCTTTTTGAGCGTTTCCCTGCGGTATTAGAAAAGTATCAACAGCGTTTTTCTCATGTGATGATTGATGAATACCAGGATACCAACCCAATTCAGGCGAAAATTGCCTATCTTTTGACTCAAAAGTCAAATAACCTCTGCGTGGTTGGCGATGATGATCAATCCATTTATAGCTGGCGTGGCGCTGACGTTACTAATATCTTACGCTTTCCGGATGCAAAAGTTGTGAAGCTTGAGCAGAATTTTCGCTCGACAAATCAAATCCTCAAAGCTGCAAACGCACTCATTGATTGCAATAAAGAGCGTCATAGAAAAAACCTCTGGAGTAATAAAGGCGATGGAGTGCCTTTGGATGTGTTTTATGCTCCATCTGAAGTGTGTGAAGCTGAAGCTGTCGTTTCAAGGCTAATAAAGCTGAAGGAGAAGCATTCGCTTCGCTGGGGAGACTTTGCCATTTTATATCGCTCCAACGCCCTTGCTCGCCCAATTGAAAGCGCTCTTTTACGTAACAGCTTTCTCACCGAGGATGCTGAGGGTAGAAAGCACTATCGGGGCATACCGTATAGAGTATATGGCGGCGATGAGTTTTATGAGCATAAAGAGGTCAAAGATCTTTTAGGGTATCTTCGAGTAATTGTGAATCCGGATGATCATGAAGGGTTATTGCGAGTCATGAACTATCCAAGACGGGGGATCGGGGAGCAGGCGTTAGATCTGATGACACAGCGCCATCGCAAAGAAAACCTCTCTTTGTGGCAAGTTATGCATGAGGAATTACCTGAAATTTCTGATAGAGCAAAAGCTGGGGTCAAACAATTTATTGAGCTGATTGAATGGGCCAAAGTCCGCTTTAAAGAAGTTGACTATGCCTCTGCGATGCAAGAACTTATTAGTAAACTTCAATTCCAAAAGGCGATCTTTGAAGAGGTTAAGAGTGATGCAATGCGCAAGTGGAAGCTTGAAAATATTAATGGATTAGTTTCTTCGCTTAAAGAATATCAAGAGCGTATGGAAGAGCCCTCTCTTGTGGACTATCTTTCTAGCACTCTTTTAAACGCAACACAAGAAAACTGGAAAAAAGAGTCACATGATGCCACGGATCATGTGCACCTGATGACCTTTCATAGTGCAAAAGGGCTTGAATTTCGAGCGACCTTTCTGATTGGTCTTGAAGATCATCTCATTCCACATGAAAAGAGTTTGAGTGAGGGGACGCTTGAAGAAGAGAGGAGGCTTATGTATGTCGCTATCACTCGTGCAAAAGAGTTCTTAACGCTGAGTATGGCCTCTTCAAGAAAGCGCATGGGGATTGATTCTAAATCAAAACCATCACGTTTTCTTTTTGAGATCCCACCTGAGCTGATGAAGAGCTCAAAGTGGGATAGTCCCTAGAAATTATTCTGCATTTGCAATTGCTTTAACTTCTTCTTCAAGTTCAGCAATTGATGTGTTAATATCGCTTCTAAGGTATACGGGAGCATTTTTATGAGAGTCTTTGGCATATCCGAGTGCTTCTCTGACCTGATTTTTGCTTCGTAGCACTTGTGAGATCGTCATTTCAATTCTCCAGCGCTCTTTTGTATCTTTGTTGCCAAAGCGTGCAAGGTAGTTTTGAAGAGGTTTGATGGCTGTATCTGCAGAATCTGCTTGTGGAAGCTTTCTTGCATGCGCTTCAAAATCTAAGATGGCTACATCATAATGGAGGCGCTCTTTATTGTTAGGATCCATTGCAAGTAATTTTTCACGAATACTTTCAGCTTCTACTGAGCCAATTTTATCTTGATTGAGGAGGTTGCGATACTGCTCCTTTAAGAAAAATGTTGTATCATTACGAGTGAGGCCAACTTCAAGAAGTTTTTGAGCAGTTGCCGTCATTCCGAGATGGTTGGCTCTGGTATAGAGCTTTTGTAAAGAAGCAGTAGTTTGCTTTTCGGGACTCTTAATTCCTTGCTGAAATTGGGTATGATCATCAAGTACTTTAAGTAGGTATTCCCCGTAAGATTTTCCGCCGCCTTGACGGTAGTTCAGTGTGGCGAACTCTTTTCCTGCTTGATCGAGAATGATAATGGTTGGAAAGCCATGAATTTTGTATTGTTCTTTTAATTCTTCATTTTGCTTTGTAAGAGCTGGAGTTAATTCTTTATAAACAGGGAAGTCAACAGAAACAAAAACAAATTTATTACCAACAATATCAATAAAATCATCTGATGCGAGGATTTCGCTATCCATTTTAAAGCACCAGCCACACCAGTCGGACCCTGTAAAGTAGAGAAAGAGTGGTTTAGACTCTTTTTGTGCAACTGCAAGCGCTTCAGTATAGTTGGTCATCCAATGAAGCTCTTTTTTCGGTGA
>JAQGPK010000207.1 GCA_028293095.1 Chlamydiia bacterium
AGCAAATACAAAAAGATATTCAAAACCAAGCCCAACAAGCTCTAGATGAGACACAAAAAAATCTTGTCTCTGACGCCATTTTTGTGGTAGAAGAAACAAAGAAGGCAATTAATTTTATTAAGAATGAACAATATCCTGAGGCTTTATCTTCTATTGAAAGAGCTATTGGTAAAAGCGATGTCTTGTTAGCTCGTTATCAAAAAAGCGCTTTGCTACCTGTAGATTTCACCATTAGAGTTATTGATATTGCACCTATGGATCTAAATAAGATAAATGAAATCGAGAACCGGGTGAAAACATCTATTAACAAAAAACAGTATCCCTACAGTCGCGCCTTGATCAATCTATTGGTTAGTGAGATTCATGTTGCTACCTATTGTTTGCCTCTTGAGTATTATCCTGATGCACTTAAAGAAGCTGTAAGATTATTGGAATTGAAACAACTTTCGAGCGCAAGTTCGGTCTTAGAAACAGCGCTTAATACATTAGTAGTGGTGGATAGAATTTTTCCTATACCAGTAATCAAAGCAATTACTTTGCTGAGCATGGCTGAAGCCATCGTGGAGAAAGAAGGAACTGAGGATAATATTTTTAATCTCATCGAGGAGGCTAAATTTGAATTAAGACGTTCAGTAGAATTGGGTTACTTGGAAAAAAATTCTGAGGAATATAGGGTTTTATATGAAGGATTTACAGATTTGGAAAATAAAATTAAAAAAGATCAAAAAATCACTTCAGCTTTGAAGTTTTTAAAAGAAAAATTTCGAGCCTTTTTAAAATCTTCCTCCCAATCAGAAAGTGTTTACCAGAAATAATTGTAACTATTCAGGTCCCCTCGTTTTTCGCTGTCCGCGGCGAAAAACGAGCGAGACCGGATGCATCTAGTTGAGATAAGGGCGAGGGAAATCCAAACAGATGCTAAAATCCATACTTCAGACATTAATGACGATCCTTCTTAATATGAAAATATGTACGAAGCAAAAAGTAGTGTCAAAAACACAAAGGGAGAGGCTATTAGTTTAAATTATTCATTTCAAGCCACATCACAAGAAGAGGCTGAAAGAATATTAAGTGAATACAAATCAATCATGGTGTCCAAAGGATTGAAAGTATGGCTTGCTCATTGGCTCATGGCAAACAAACAAGGACGTGTTGAATACAGCTGTCCAATGATAGAAATCATGAAGTTAATAGCTGATGAAGATAGGGAAGCATTTTTTAGCGTGAAGGAAAAAGAAGAACATTGGGCTTTAACAAAGATTCTGGAAATGTCTAAGCTAAAAAGAGAGAGAGAAGTCAAAAAAAAAGGAACTGGCACCGAAATAGTACAATGGGTTGAACAGCCACTTGTAGAAATACTTGGTGGAGAGAAAGAAATGACTGCTGCTATTGCTGTACGTGTGCTAATGCCAAGATCAGATAAAAAAGGTTTCGCCCCAACCATATACAAAAACTCTACTCTCCTACTAAGCCCAAGCGACATGTTCCTAGCTTTTAAACTACAAACAAGAGCTACTCAACAAGCCCACGGCACTAAAAACCTTCATGTTGATTGGGATTTTATTTTTGAAGCTGGAAATCTTCAAGCCACCGCTCTTTCTAATCAAAGAGGATTATAAAAATAAAAAAGGTCTCGAAGAATTCTTCGAGACCTTTATGAAGTACGTTAGATGAAATCAACTAAGACTTATTTTCCAGGATAATATCCTGGATCTTTTCTAAATCCTTGGATAAACTGTAGAGCTTTAGAGGCCCATGATTGCTCTTGAGCAATTTTCTCAAGTCTTGCTAATTGATCGTTAGAGAGCTTTTTAAGATTATTTCTGAATGAAGTGTTAATATTAACACCTGTATTCAAGCTTTTAATAATAGTAAACTCATTATCTACATTAAGATGGACTGGATTGTTTGCAAAGGCAGCTTCCATAGTAGACTTTTGCGCATTAAACATTTTTTTATTTGTAGTAGAGCCTTTTTCATTAATCCATGCTGGTCGCTGTGCTGTCTGTACCGATGCTTTTGGAGCTGAATTCGATGAAGAATGCGCTCTTTTTTCTTGTTCTGCACCTCGACTCTCTTCCAATGTAGCTTGCAATCTAGCTTTCACTTGAGCTTCCTTCTCATTGGAAAGAACCTCTTTGAGCCTATTTGCTACAGTATTTTCTTGCGGAGCTGGAATATTTTCTCTTACAGCTTTAGGAGTAGGTTGCTTTAATCGCTTTATAGGTATTCCTGCACTTTCTTCTGGAATCATAATTGGTGATGGACGTAGCGGACGTAAAGCTAATGCTTTTTGTGATGGTGACTCTAACGAATTAACAGCTGCGCTTTCTATAACAGCTGCTACAAGACGCATTTCAGGTGAGTGAGGATCACTTTTCGGCGTGATTGCGATGACTCTCGTCTCTAAATTTTGCACAGTAGGAGACACAGGAATTTGTTGAGCTTGGAGATTCTTTATCAAATCCTTCATTGTAAATTTTATACCAATTACAGCCCCTGTGTTTATTTTTGGGCTATTTTCGAGTTTTTTATAAACAGCCAACTTTACTTGTGCCTGTTTATCTTCATTCTCGATTTTTTTGCTTCCTAATATTTCTCGGACTTCCTTAGTATCAAGAATTCTTTGAAATGCTTCTGAAAGTCGAGTAAAGGAAAGCAGCTTTGTCTTTTCAGAATCACTGATCCCACTTAATTTACTATGGCGTTTGAGAAACTCATCCATGCTTTTTCTTCCAAACACAACTTTTTGACCGCCAAATTCAGCTTCGAACGATTCCTTTTTAAACCAAGCACCTATTCGATCTAACAAACTCAAGTTCACATGCGCACTGACCCCCTTGTTTCCATGCACACTTCTTACCTTTTGCTGAACATCCAACTCCTCAAGAAAATTAAATGGTGTATGATTAATTTTTGATAGATCCATAGATATACATGCTCCTTAAAAAAATTTAAAACTTTTACTTTCACGTCTTAAAACTATTAATAACATATTTTAATAATTAAATTCAAATAATTTATATATAAATTGAAACTAATAGAAACTATCTTGGAATGAAATTTGGATCAAATAAAGGAGCCTTGAACGTATCAACTCAGTATGCTACCCTTTTAAGTACTGTAATATTTTTATAAAAGGAAAGCTAATGTCTAGCCTATCAAAAGTAAGTTCTGCTTCCGAAATTCCAGATTGTTCAATTTGTCACGCTCCTGTAACAAATCCCATAAAAACAGGGTGTGGACATATTTTTGACCAGGATTGTCTCTTTACGTGGATCAATCAAAACGCAGCTAAAGGAATACAACCAACCTGTCCTCTCGATCGTCAAGTCTTAGATAAAAAAAATTTAAGTTATGTACCGGAATTAGCTGCAAAAATTAACAATTTTTTCAAAGATATGGGATTTGTGAAAGAAAGCAATTCTCATAAATATGAGCTTGATGTATCAAAACTTTCAGATAAAGAAGTGCATATCTTTTTTCCTGTAACACCAATCGCAGAAGAACTTGCAATAGTAACAAGCATCGAATTTCTTACCTTTCATCATTCGATGCCAGATATGAATAAGTTGTTTACAATCCAACCTATTGCATCCACCCCTATACCCCTCTTTTGGTGTCATTTTCCTAAAGAATACAAGGATTCTGCTGAAAGAGCTGCAAAAGAAAATAAGATGACACTTACTCATACAAACCGAAAATTAGTCGGTAAAAATACTCATGGAAAGCTAGTAATTATTACTTTGCCAAAATCTGAAAAGCTCCTTTGCTTTACGGGAGAACGTTGCAATGATGAAAAGGAAATTGATAGCCGTTGTGAAGCAATCAAAGATTTGAGTAATAGTCTCGCAGCTCTGAGTTTAGATTAAATAAAGGAATAATGAGTATATCACCTCTACCAAGCGCAAAAACTGTCGTTGTCGGCATGTCTGGCGGCGTTGACTCTTCTGTGAGTGCCGCCCTTCTCCAAGAAATGGGCTACAACGTCATCGGCATATTTATGAAAAATTGGGAAGAGACCGACGCAAACGGCGTCTGCTCTACCCAAGCGGATTATGAAGATGTCATTCGCGTCTGTGATCAGCTTAAAATCCCCCACTACGCCATCAACTTTGCAGCTGACTATCGCAAAGAGGTCTTTGACTCTTTTCTCGAAGAGCTGAAGAAGGGTAGAACTCCAAACCCCGATATTCTCTGTAATAAAGAAATTAAATTTAAGCGCCTACTTGATGCAGCCTTAAAACTTGGCGCCTCGGCACTAGCCACTGGCCACTACGCACAAAACATCATCCAAGATGGTCTTCATACGCTTGTTAAAGGGGCCGATCCTACCAAAGACCAGACCTATTTTCTCTATACCATGAACCAGTCGATTTTACAGAAAGTGCTCTTCCCGATTGGCCATTTACCAAAAAAAGAGGTGCGCGAGCTTGCCCGCAAGTTTAACCTGGCCACCTCTGAGAAAAAAGACTCTACCGGTATCTGCTTTATCGGCGAGCGCAATTTTCGTTCTTTCTTAAGTAATTATCTCCCCTACACCCCAGGAAACCTCGAGACCCTTGCAGGTGTTGTGGTCGGCCGCCATGAAGGCATTGCCTACTACACCATCGGGCAAAGACGCGGTCTTGGACTTGGAGGCGAAGGCGAGGCCTGGTTTGTGATCGATAAAGATGTGAAACGCAATGTCGTCATCGTTGACCGAGGAGAAAAGCATCCCGCTCTCTTTGCGGATACACTCATCGCCAAAGACCCCACTTGGGTTGCAGGCAACCCTCCAACACTTCCTTTTCAGTGCAGCGCAAAAATTCGCTATCGACAGCCAGATCAAGAATGCACAATTGAAAAAATGGAAGGGAACCTGCTGCATGTAAGTTTTATGGTCCCACAACGAGCTATTACGCTTGAAC
>JAQGPK010000221.1 GCA_028293095.1 Chlamydiia bacterium
TTTGAATACCGTGTAGCTTTTCGTGATTCTATTGAGCTGACTAAAGAAGACCTGGCGCTTTTTACCTTTGATGGTTTTCGCTCCGTAGGCGCCCCTCATATTGAAACGTTTCTTTCGGGAGCAGATGGGGTAACAGTTCAGTCGATATCACAGCAGGCAGTTGCGACATCTCCCGGCACTTTTACATCTCAGCCATCGATCATTGAAGGACTTGTTTATCGAGAAGATCAAACGGGCAAAAAAATATACATCCAGCCTCTTTTAAAAGCGGAAGCTCCAAGTCTTAAAGTAGAGATTACTCCTTTTCCAGAAAAAGATAAGCCTGTCTCTTTTACAGGGGCAATTGGCTCTTTTGCTTGGAATCCTCGACTGCTCTCTCCCTATTCTGTAGCCGCTGGAGAGAAAATTCAGCTGGAGATTGTAGTAGTGGGGCAAGGAGATTTGACAACAGTTACGCTTCCCGATCTTTCGATACAACCAGGTTTTCAGGGCAACTTTCGCCTGAGTGATCTATCGCCTCCAGGTGAGATCGTTGAAAATACAAAACGCTTTATTATCGAGCTCAGGCCGACAAGTAATCGAATTAAAGAAATTCCTGCGATGGAATTTTCCTCTTTTAATCCAGCTTTTGGAAGGTATGCTATCAGCCACACAGCTCCGATCCCGATAACTGTGAGGAAAGCGTTGGAGAGTAAAAGAGATGTAACGGAAGAGAGAGCTCAAATTGCTCCGATTGAAATTGAAAGTAATTTACCACTCGATGATCAAAAAATTGAAGCGCCTCGTCTTGGAGCCGCCTTCTTAATAGGCCTCTTTATTGTGCTTTCCGCTCTTTTTGGAGTTCAGTTCTATTTACGAAAATGGCTACAAGCTCAAAAGCAAGAGAAAAAAGAGACGAGTCGAACGCTACTTTTAAAAGCACTTACTTTGCATTCATCTCCACAGACTGCACTCCCTCTTATTCAAAAAGCGCTTCTCTTGCGTCTATATGAAATTGGCGAGACGAGCATGGTTATAGCTCATTCTGAAGCGCTTTCTCAACTGGGGATTCAAGGGGAGGTGCGCAAGTTTTTAGCCTTCATTGAAAAAAGGCGATTTAGCCCCCTGAGTGGAGATGTAGAAATTAAAGAAATTCTTGAAGAGGCCTCCTCCTTGTATTACCTACTGAAAGAGCCATCGAGCTCAAT
Organism: Chlamydiia bacterium; assembly: GCA_028293095.1. Classification (GTDB taxonomy): domain Bacteria; phylum Chlamydiota; class Chlamydiia; order Chlamydiales; family FEN-1388; genus JAHFTM01. The sequence continues at coordinate 1,188 of JAQGPK010000221.1, forward strand.
GCATTCTGTAAAAGCTATTCTTTTTCTCTGTGTCTGCCTTTGGGGGACGTCACTCTCTGCAGCTGAGATGTCTTCTTTCCCAGATCAAGGATTAGAGCAGTATAAAACTGCAGAATGTACTGAAAAGCTGGATATTCGTAAAAAAGCTTTTAATGAAGCTCTTTCTTTTTATCTGCATCTTGAGCCTAAGACTCCATCTGGACAGCTCGCCTATAATATTGGTAATTGCTACTACCAGCTTAGTGAATATGGTCTTGCTTTACTCTACTATTACCGAGCAGAACGGGAGCTTCCTCGGAATTCAAAAATTGCCCATAACATTTTTGTTGCATTGAATAAGACAGGACAAGAAACTGGTTCTGAAGAGTTTTTTGACGCCTCTCACAGAAAATTCTTATCTTTTGTGCAACTTTTGATTTTTTCGCCCTATGAGAAAGAAATGGCTCTCTTTGCACTCATGCTCTTTACCTTTATTTTTGCATCGCTCTTCTTGTGGCTGCAGGTATCACTATTTAGAAGTCTTTCTATTCTATCGGGTTTATTTGCACTTTTTGTAGGTATAAATTTTATATGGGCTGTCTTTTTTGCTCCCTATGAAGCTGTTATTATTCAGCCTGGAATACTTTTTGTAGGACCAGGTAAACAGTATGCAGTTATTACAAAAGAGCCTCTTATTCCTGGTCTTAAAGTGAAAGTAGAAGAGGTAGTTGAAAATGGAACTTGGCTTAAAATAAAACTTTCTTCAGGAGAAGAAGGGTACATCACAAAAGAACAAAGCCGAATTATTTAAATATATATATTGCTTATAATGTTTTAAAATAGCTATATTATTATGCTATGGATATAGCACAAAAAGCATTATACAATTCTTTACGCATCAGTTGGCTTCAGAATCAACAGATTTCTGTTGAACCCTGGAAGGTAGAGGATTTACGTATTCTACCGATTGAAGAACTGTTTGATCGTCTACAGAAGAAAGATCTCTTTATTGATAAAATTACCTTTAAAAGTTATGCAGATCAATTTGACGGTCCAGAGGAGCTCACTGAGTGGCTGATTAGTGGCGAAACATCCTCTCCTGAAGATTATGATCAGATCTATCTCATATTTTTTGAATTGTGGAGACGACTTGTTCCTGAAAAGCCAAGCATTTCTATTTTATGTGATGAAGTCGATTTGCAGATTTTTAAATATGATCAAGGGGATAGAGAGCATATCGAAGCACTCCAAGATGCACTCAATAATCTTCATAGCGTTTTAGAAGAAAATGTTGACCGTGGTATTCAATCAGAAGAAGTTTTTTCAGCAATTTCTGAATTTTGCGCCAATGACCTCGAGCAGTTTCTGTATGACTATATTTCCGATCAGATTGATGTTCAAAATTATGATTATGCGAATGAGCTCATTGATGAATTTTGCTCTTTTGTAATTGATAAGAGATGGTTTGACCTGCTTCGCGCACGCGTTGTCAATATCTCAGATCTTCATCAAGCTAATGAAATGATTCGTCACGTATTTCAGCTGAATCAAGAGCATCCGTCACTTGAGTTGAATCTTGATATTTTGGCTCTTTTAGTTCAGGGTGGAGACTTTGATCTTTTTGTGAAAGTTGTAATGCACACGCTGCAGCTTTTAGAGGGTGAGGATGATTTTATTGAGCTCTTGCGCATTTCCTCCGACTTCTTTAGATGTTTGGACCAAGAAGACATTCAAGAAAAAATTGATGCTCTTATTGAGGCCAGAATTACTAAAGATGTGCCTGCTCAGATCTCGTTAGATGACGAAGACATTCAAGTCTTTAAGCAATTCTTAATGGTTTAAAGTTTAAATAATCACAAGATGTGAGGTGGTATTCGACGCCTCGTGCTTTCCCAAACGGGGCACTATGCGGCCTCACACTATGAAGATGGCCAAAAAGAACATAGTGGATAGCTGCTTCTTCCATCATTTTTGATACAGTAGATTCTTGAAGGTCAAGGCCAATAGGTGGATAATGGGTCATGATGATGCGTGTTTTTGCCTCGGAGTTCATGAGTTTCATACTCATTCCAAGACGAAGAACTTCTCTTTGGAAAATTTTTTCATCTTCTTCAGTAAGAGTGTACTTTGTCTTGAGCTCTTTTGGCGCCTCTTTCATTTCGATACAAGAAGAGAAGGTATATTCAGGGCTGTCCCATAGCCGTGTTCCTCCAATCGAGACATCTTTCCATTGAAAGGCGTCATTATAAATGGCGTGGATGGATGGGGGAAGAACTTTGCGCACTTTTGCAATCGCGTGCCACCAGTAGTCATGATTGCCTTTGATCATTACCTTTGTCCCTGGTCGTTTTTCAATCCACTCAAGATCAGCAATAGCATCTTCGAGATGCATCGCCCAAGAAATATCACCGGGAATCAGAACCAAATCATCAGGATGCACAAGGGTGTCCCAAGAGATACGAATTTTTTCGTGGTGATTTTTCCAGTTTTCGCCAAAGATACCCATTTCCTTTTCTTTACAGCCGAAAGAAAGGTGTAGGTCTCCGATTGCCCATATTGCCATAATAACCTCAGTCAAGAAGCAAATATTATAGTATAAAGCCATTTGGAATAACAGCGCCACGTGGAACAACGATAATGCCGTCACGAATATAGATGTTTTTAGAGTCGAAGTGTTTGAGTCGGTTCTTATTAATGAGCTGTACACCTTTACCGATGGATGCATTTTTATCGATAATTGCAGAGCGAATAATGCAGTTTTCGTCGATATAGAGCTTTTCTGGTAGGGAGTTAAGCGTACGAGTGGGGGTTTGATAAAAATCATTTCCCATGACATACGAGTCACGAATAATAGATCCCCTTTTGACAACTGTTCTTGGGCCGAGTAGGGAGTTTGTGATCTCATCTGCCTCGATAATTGACCCTTCGCAGATAATGGAGTTGTTGATTTCAGTGTTGAAGATTTTTGGCCCTGGAAGATGTGAGCGATGCGTGTAGATAGGGTGCGCTTCATTGTAGCAGTCAAACGGCGACTTTTCCATGGTGAGTGCAAGATTTGCTTTATGGAAGGATTCTATAGTGCCGATATCTTACCAGTAGCCATGATGTGTAAAATCTGCAATGCTTCCCGCCTTTACTTTTGTGGGGATCAGATGTTTGCCAAAATCTTCTCGTAAATCTTCTTGCAAGAGATCAAAGAGAGCTTGTCTTTTAAAAAGGTAGATCCCCATTGAAGCCAGAAATTCTTTTTGAGAGTTCATAGGGAGGCCAATTTTTTCAAGAAGAGCCGGCTCTGTTCTCAGACTCTCAAGGGTAGCTTTATCCTTAGGCTTTTCATAGAAATCGGTGATGAACTGATTTTCATCGATCTTCATGATGCCCATACGTTCAGCATTTTTTTCATCGACTGCAAGAGTTGCAACTACTACATCTGCATCTTTATCCATTGCAAAACGTACCATCTTCTCAAATTGCATGTTGTAGAGCTGATCTCCAGATAAAATCAGGAAGTAGTCAGCGGGTGTTTCAAGAAGGTATTCGATATTTTGGCGTACTGCATCGGCTGTGCCTTCGTACCAGGCGATTTTTTCAGGTTTTTGTTCGGCGCCTAGTATTTCAATAAACCCAGAAGAAAATGTATCCAGGCGATAAGTTTGGAGAATGTGGCGATGGAGAGAAGAGGAGAGGAACTGCGTAACGATGAATATTTTTTGAATGTGCGAGTTAATGGCATTGGACACGGGAACGTCAATTAAACGATAGCGACCACCGAAAGAGATCGCAGGTTTGCAGCGCGTTTGAGTGAGAGGAA
>JAQGPK010000229.1 GCA_028293095.1 Chlamydiia bacterium
TATAGATGGTTCATCAGGGAAAATTTCTTTTAAATAACCCGCTAATTCTTTGACAGTCTCTTCGGAAAAGTAGGCTTCATGCGGATCCTCCTCACTCTTCGTATTCTCTGGGATGGTGACTGTCTTCAAATTTGATAAGCTCTTTTTATCGACTGACTGTTCAAAGGACGCCTTGTAGGTAATGACGCGATCTGCAATGGCGACAATTGCAATGATACAGCCATTTAAACTTTTAGCATCTTCTGAACAGTCAATATCCCATCCACATTGAACAGCCATACTCTGAAAACATTTTCCCAAACGCCCTATACCAAAAAGTCCTGCGATAACGCTTTTAATCTGTAAAAATGAACGGTCAGTAATCACACTGATTTTTGAATTTGGATATTCTTTTTGAATACGGGCAGCCCCACGAATAACAGAACATCCTCCTAAAGATATTCCCCATGGCAGAATCTCTTCAGGTTGAAAACCATGCTGCTTGATTAAGTACTGATAAGCTGAATAGATATCGATATCAAAACGCTTTGGTGTAAAGTCAAAACAGTTACCACTTTCCCCACGCCCGCGTACATTAAAGGCCATTATCGTGATATCGCCATATATTTTTTTAACAGTTTCAGCAAGGGAGTAGAGGAGGCTTTTTTTGTCCGCAATGCTCTCAAATCGATCACCGAGACCAACGACAAAAAGGACTGTAAAATTTCTTTTTCCTTTTCGGATCGCTCCATCTAAAATGACATCATCTGGCGTGCGTATCAAGCAATGGGTAAAGGCTGGGTCATTTTTAAAAAGATGTGTTTTCGTACGCTCTTTAAAGCGCTCTTTATCAAAGCAATTTTCGGCTAAAGAAAATACACTATTCATGAGGCAAGAACCAAATTTCTGCATACAAGAGGGGGGCTCTTTTTCAAAACCATCAGGTAGGGGTACTTGATAGATAGACGTACTAGTAGCGATAGAATTAGTCATGATTGATCCGCGTTTTTTTTCAAAATGATGTATTTTACAAATAATTGATTTAATGTAAATTTTTAAAAAATCTGATCATTCATTTCTTCTAAGCATTCCAATGAAAAAATCCTTATAACTACCACTAATAAAAAATTACCTAACAAAAATTATAAATACAGTTGATGTATATTAATTTTTTTAATACTGTGCGATTAACTATGTAAAATAAGGAAATTTGCTTTTATGGACCCAGATGACTTCGTCATGAGAGACGCCTCACCTACATTCGATCAACCACCTCTCAAAGCTAAATCACAGGGATCGCCTACAGAAAAAGAGGTAGCGGATATTGCGAAACGAAAGCTGGAAGAATCCCAAGCAAAAAACAGATCCTCATCTCCTCGCTTTCCAGTCTCAAAAGTGACCTCTCAAGATCAGGCACATGCAACATCACCCAAATTTCTTACAGCTTTAGTAGAGACAAAAAAAGTTCCTCCACAACTTCTTCTTGTTGGCCCAACGATTTCTACATTACATCTTAGCGGGAAAACTCTTAGCAGTGCAGATATTAGTTTTCTTGCTCGTTGCTATCCAAATGTAACAGCCCTTCACCTTTCCAACTGCTCTTTAACAAGTCAAGCGCTTTTTGAACTTGGAAAATTTCAACACCTTCAAGCTATAGATTTAAGCGGGTATCAGAAATTTGCTTTGGAAGGACTAGAGGGATTTGTGACTACGCATCCTAAACTTACAGATATGCAATTTACGGCTTCTACGCAAACTGTTGCTGTCAATGGAAGAACACCGCTGATATCTATCTTGAAAAAAGCACTCCAAGAAAAAAAGAAAGCTGAAGAGAAGTTGCCTCATCAACTAAAAGTGCTTCAAGAAATGGAAAAGCTAGGACAACTAGAAATCTTATCTTCAACTGGCCTGCTTTCCACGTGGCCTTCCAATTCAGCTACCTTTTCCAATATGGAATGCATAGATCAACAACAGGCCTCTACGCTTGCTCATCTTTGCCCACACTTAACAAGCCTCACCTTATCAGAGTGTAGTATTGGTGGTGGATTTCTGAGCCACTTAAGTAGAGTACTTCCAAATATAAACGCCATAGATCTTTCCAAATCGACGTTTCATTTTGGTGTATCTCTTGAATACATACACAATTTTAAAGAGCTTGAAATACTTAAAGTAAATGATAAGACAACCATAACTGGCCAAGAAAATATTCGTAAATTTATCTCTGATGAGGTCGAAAAGCAGCACATACAGGAAATGGCCGAAAAACTGCAGGAAAGCTCGCAAGCAAAAGTCCCTTCACCATCCAGAGAAAAAGCACCTAAATCTGCGGCCCGTTTTCCAAGATTTCGGCCAAAGCCTGTCCATACTTCATCAACGCCATCCTCTGAATCTCCTTCATCTTCAAGATCTTCCTCTTATTCTCAAGGATCGCCTCCTTCTTCAACATCCTCAAGCTCTCCCTCTTCAGCATCTTCTCAAAGACCATCTTCTCCGATGACCTCACCAACAAACTCACAGGTAAGCTCCCCACAAGCAAAGCAGAAGGATCTACTGGATATCATTCTTCATAATCTACAGATTGAAGATAGCGAAAAAGGAGCTCTTGTAAAAGACTTTGCTCATGTATGCGATGAACTCGTAGAAAAAAGACAACCAAGAAGAGAATTCCAACAGTTTTTCAATAATTTAAGTGATCAAGATAAAGAACTATTTCAGAAATTAGGGCAAGGAATCAAGAAAAGCCAAGACCTAAATACGTTCCTGACGAGTTTACAAGGAAAAGATAAAGAGATTGTTGGAAAAATACTCACTGAACTTTTTAAAACTATTTTTAAATCAACTGCTCTTACATCCATTTTTAAAAAAATAAGCCTCGTGATTCATCCCGATAAACTCGTAGAAAAAGAGACTGCTGAAGAAGTCCTCGGGCCTGATGGTACCCGCACTGGTACATTCAAAAAGAAAACTATTTACAAAGTAGATCCCGAATCACTCGCCTATCTAGAAAATTTAAATAAAATCCTTCAGAATATACGAGATATAACAAAGTAATAGCGACTCTTGAGTGAACCATTTGTTGCAAATCGACCATTCGTATATACTCATAGCCTTATGATTCTTACTAAAACTGCGCAATTCTTCACCATACCAACCCTGTGGCGATATTTTTTATCGCAATACAGCAGGGTGTTTTTTCTCTCACTCTTTGCATTTCTCACCATCATGCTCTCCACAAGGCTGGAAGACTTTGCACGCTTTGTCTCTTTAGGAGCAAGTTTGCCAACAGTCCTTCTGTATGTGATCTATCAAATCCCCTATGTTCTACAAATTGCACTTCCCATTTCAAGCCTGATCTCCTCCCTCTACCTTTTTCAAAAGCTATCCCAAAATAATGCTTTAACAGCGATGCGTGCAGCTGGCATCAGCCTCTTTGAAATTGTAGCCCCTCTGCTTCTTTCGAGTACCGTAATTGCGCTCATCACCTTCCAGCTTGTCTTAGACCTCAGCGCAGATGCGCATTTAAAGGCAAAAGAGCTTGAGTTTCATCTCCGTTCCATGAACCCACTCGCTCTCATGCATAATTCAAAAATGCTTGAACAAGGCGGTATTAGCGTTGAAATGAATGGATCGCTCCAAAGAGATGGTAAAACTAAAGATTTTATCATGGCCATCCACCGGCAAGAAAAGGATCGTATGGCCCTTTTTATTGCAAAAGAGATGTACATCAAAGGGAACGAGCTTAAAGGTAAAAACCTCTCTCTTATTAGTACCTTTACCAATCCAGTTGAAAATCGCTATGACCATCTGGTGATTGAAAATGCCAAGGAAAATGTAATCCCACTTGAAGATCTCGCAAGCGCTATGACGATAAAACGACTCCGTACAGGCAACGATGAACTGCGGCTTCCTCTTCTGATTGCAAAAAAAAATGATCTGCTTGCACAACTCAATAAGGAAAAGCCCTCTCAATCTGGCGCAAAGCGCACGAGAAATCTCCTCAACCGCTGCTATACTGAAATAGCAAGAAGGCTCTCGCTTTCACTTGCGATCATTACTTTTGCACTCCTAGGAGCTGCATTTGGAAGTACGATTAGCAGGACAACTTCTCGATGGAGATTTATCCCTGTAATTGCCCTAACTTGCTTTTTCTTAATTTGCTTCCTTGGAGCAAAAGCTGTTGAGGTGCGCCTTTTACCCTCTCTGATTCTCTACTTTTTGCCACATATTGTTCTTATTATCGCCTCAGTAATCAGATTCATGCGTATTGAACGAGGAGTTGAAGAGTAATGTCTATCTGGAAACGCTACTTTTACAGAGAATTCATTGTTGCGATCCTTGCCTTTCTCTTTGGAATTTATGCTCTCTACATCCTCATTGATGTCATGGCACATCTCAAAAACGTTACAGACAAACACAGCACTCTCTCGATGTGGGTTGAATTTTATCTTGCAACTTTTTCTAAGAGACTTGATGTGCTCCTCCCCTTTTCCATACTTCTTGCAACTGTTCGAACGCTTTGCAGCCTGCAAAGTAGAGGAGAGCTTGTTGCTATGCTGGCAAGTGGAATCTCTAAAAAGACGCTTCTTTCTCCGTTTCTTGTCGTATCTGCCTGCTGCAGTCTCTTAGTCTATGCAAACTATGAATGGGCACTTCCTTCTGCTATCCCAAAAATTGTCAATCTCGTCGAGACACGCTTTGGGAAAGAGAGCCTTGAAAATGAAGCTAAAGATCTCAATGAAGTGATGCTCAATGATGGCTCTAAAATCATTTACTCAAAGTATAATTCGGAGACTAAGCTTTTTAGTAATGTTTTTTGGATCCAGTCTACAGATTCTATTTTCCATATTAAGACACTCTCACTTAATTCAAAAATACCTACAGGAAAATGGGTTGACCATATAGCGCGTACCGCTTCAGGAGCATTAGAAAATGCTCAATCACAAGAACTACACGAATTTACCGAAATGAATTTTACGCTCGAATCTCTTAAAAATAGCGTAACACCACCAAACGAGCAGTCTCTACTCCAACTTCTCAAACAGACCTACCTCTACTCCTCATCCTGTTCTCCAAAAGGCTCTGAAATTACAGCCACCTTCCTCTATAAGCTCACCCTTCCACTCATGTGCCTACTTGCATTCATTGCTCCTGCACCATTTTGCATGCGATTTTCAAGATCGATGCCAATTCTCATGATCTACCTGATTGCTATTGCAGCTCTTTTCTGTTATGGTCTCGTTTTACAATCAGCTTTCAGTCTTGGAAAGAGCCAAGTGATCACGCCCTATCTTTCAATTGGCCTTCCCTGGTGTATAGCAGCCTATTTTTTTGGAAGAAAATATAATGGAGCAGTTTGATTTACGAAAGTGGGATGGCTTTAAAAAAGCAGGAGGATCATCAGACGTTCCTCTTATCATTGACCATGTCGCTATAGATTCTCGAAGAATCGCCTCAAAAAACACTCTCTTTATCGCCCTGACAGGTGTCCATTTCGATGGTCACACCTTTTTAAAACAGGCCTATAAAGCAGGTGCACGTCTTGCACTTGTACGGACGACCACGCCAGCTGACCTTCTCCCTGAGGGAATGCAACTTTTAAAAGTAGAAGATCCTCTTCGCGCCCTGCAGCAAATAGCTGGTGCATTTCGGCGAGAAATGAACGCCAAAGTAATTGCGGTTACAGGTTCGTATGGCAAAACAATGCTCAAAGATCTTTTAAAGCACCTCATTGCAGAAGAGCTTCCT
>JAQGPK010000025.1 GCA_028293095.1 Chlamydiia bacterium
GCTGCTACCCATCGATGTCTCTTGCGCGCATAAAAATTCCGTCGTTGCCACAATGAATGTGGGAGTAACGCCAGATGGTATAGCCATAACACCTGATAATCACTTTGCCTATGTTGCAAATAACAACAATTATGGAATTGGAGGACAAGATTCAGTCACTGTCTTGGATCTCAAAAACAATACGTTCAAAAAAACAATCCATGACAGCAGCTTTCAAGAACCATTTCGGATAGCCATCAGCCCAGATGGCAAAAAAGCCTATGTAGCCAATAGCAATGGCACAACACTTTCGATTATCGACACAAAAAACAATACCGTTATCGGTACGATTGGTGGTTTTGATGGTCCCTCAGGCATCGTCATCACTCCAAATGGCAAATATGCCTATGTCAACAACTATGGAGGCCCCGGAGGCGTTGGTAGTGGCAACGGAACAACAGTAAGCATTGTAGATTTAAAGAGAAAGCAGATCATCGGCACCATTACCGTAGGACTTGCTCCTGCTGCTTTGGCAATGTCATCAAACGGCAAATTTGTCTATTCAATTAATTATGTCGATGGCAATCCAGGCACCGGCACTCTGAGCATCATTAAGACAAAAAACAATAGTGTTATCAACACCATCTCCGGATTGTCCGGACCATTTGGTATTGCAGTAACACCAGACGACAAACATGCATATGTAACGAATTTTGGAAGCAATAATTTTGCACCGATTGGCTCAACGGTAAGTGTCGTTCGATTGCATCACCAGCCGAAAATTGTGAAGACAATTCGTCTCGGTATTCAGCCATCAGGAATTGCAATTACGCCAAATGGCCGTTACGTCTATGTATCGAACTATAATACACTCTATGCAGGTGCTAGTTTTACAAATCTCACGCCAGGTGGGGGAACGGTGAATATCATCAATACTCGTACAAATAAAGTGATCTCTCCAACAATCAATGTGGGACAGGCGCCTAATAGCATTACCATATCGTCAAATGGTAAGTTTGCATATGTTACAAACTATATATCGAATACTGTGAATGTGATTCAGCTTAAAAATTGAAGACCACAGATATCGCCATTTTTTGCCTAGAATCTTGGGTATTTTTTCTGCGATGTCCAAGAAAATAATGGGATTATCTTTCTTCCTTACTTCATTTTTTCAGCGAAGAAATCTGTAGCTGTAGCTAAAGCCTTAGCGATAGCAGGATCATTAGCGGAATGTCCTCCTTCAGCAATCATCCAAAGAGTGCTGTTTGTCCACTTCTTATGCAAAGAATAAGCCATCTCAGGTAGATCTATTGCATCCCATCTACCATGAATGATGATCGCTGGTAGATCGGTAATTTTGTGCATTTGAGATAAAACTTGGTTTGGTTTCAAAAAAAAGCGATGGATAGAGTAGTACAAGAATGCTTTCGTCATGCTGAGAACGAGTTTGTCATTTTGTAGAATTTTTTCCAAAGCTTCTGGGCTAGGAAGATGAGTAGAACAGATCATATCAAACCGTATAAACGTACGAGCCGCTTCCATATGAACTTGTGGATTGGGATCAATAATTCTATTGTAATAAGCGGAAAGTAAATCATTACGCTCCTCTTCAGGAATATAACTTAGAAATGGCTCATATGCTTCAGGAAACACTTTTCCCATTCCGTAAACCACATGCAAATAATCCTGTTCCCTTCCGAGAAATATACCCCTTAGAATAAATCCCATACAATTTTGTGGGTATTCCTGCCCATACAAAATGGCTAAAGTAGATCCCCAAGAACCGCCAAACACAACCCACTTCTCAATACCTAAATGCTTCCTTAGAACCTCTATATCAGCTATCGAATGTTGAGGGCTATTCTCATCCATACAAGCAAATGGTTCAGATCTCATCGCTCCTCTTTGATCAAACATCACCACATTCCAACGCGTAAGATCAAAAAAACGAGACATAGTATCATTGCAACCAGCTCCAGGTCCGCCATGCAAAATGACAACAGGAATCCCATTTGGATTACCATAGGTTGCATAAAACAAGTTATGAACTTCAGATACCTGGATATATCCTTCTTCCCTTGGCTTCTCGGTGGGGTAAAGAGAATGTTCAAAAAGGACTTCTTTATGAGAGTTTAGTGATAAGGAAGCTATGTATGAATGAAAAGTCATAAAAATAAAAAATCCTATAAAAATAAAAGTTTACACTTAAACCACAGGAAAATTTCTGTGTGCTTATTCTTCTATCTTAGCTATGAATACTGTACCAAGAAATGACGAAACAATCCATGCAAAACTTCCCTTGTGACTTGGCTTTGACAGGGTATATGATGCGCTTTTGGCTGCATCGAAAATCTTCGATATCCTCTTGGATTCGATACAAAGTTTTGCTATATTTGCACGATCTCAACATAAGGCGCTACATACTGGTAGGCCTTGTGTTGAGATCGTGCAAAGCTGACCAGGAGAATAATGGGGCTTGCCCCCAATTGAAGCCCACAGGAACTTCCAATTATTTAGAAGCAGGACAGTACAAGTGGTACGGCCTGCTTCTAAATAATTGGAAGTTACGTGAGATACAATTGGGGGCGATTGGACTCGAACCAACGGAGACCGAAGTCGAGGGATTTACAGTCCCTTGCCATAGCCACTAGGCGACACCCCCAAGGGTGAGAAAATGCTGACAGTAGGACTTGAACCCACAACCGTCCGATTACAAGTCGGGTGCTCTACCAGTTGAGCTATGTCAGCGAGAAGGTAAGTTTATAACAAAGTATGCCTTTCCTCTCAAGCGTTTTTTGTTTTTGCAAGAAAATAGTTAGCTCGCTTGCAAATCAGAAACGTCAACTTTTGGTGCTTTTGTAATAGTGCGAATCGGTTTTGGAGCTGATTGTTCGCCTGGTTTTACAACGTTAAAAATGCGTCCTGCAAGACCTTTTGTCGTAGCACCACTAGTGATGCCTGGAAAAAATCCCGAACGGACCCTAGAGCTAGTAAGTTGTTTTTTAACTTGCGCTTGAAAACCGCAGCATTTTTTGTATTTCTTACCAGAACCGCAGGAACAGACTTCATTTCGATTTTGTTTCATCTTCAAACACCTATTGAATTCTATAAACAAAGAAGATATCATTATTGTACAATTTATGCATCCAGATATTCCAATTGCTAAAACATCTTCCCCTCTTGCCCAACCGCCTTGGTGTGGTCTTGGCAAGAAACTCGAAAGCTCCTTACGCAAGGCAGTCTACACCTATGACATGCTGCATGGCGTTGATAAGCTTGCAGTTGCTTTAAGCGGAGGGAAAGATAGCCTCTCATTACTCTACATGCTCAAGGCGGTCTCGGGTCGCGGCATGCCTCCATTTGAACTGGTAGCCATTAATGTTGCGGGAGAGTTTACCTGTGGCGCAGGAGTTGGTCAAAAATTTCTTGAAAGTGTGTGTGCAAGTCTCAACGTTCCCCTCATCACCTGTGAATCGCATCGCACGCTTGAAACGTTAGAATGCTATGGCTGTTCGAGAGAACGACGCTCGCTCCTTTTTGCAGCGGCCAAAGAGGCTGGCTGCACGACAATTGCTTTTGGCCACCATAGCGATGATAATGCCCAGACACTTCTGATGAATCTCTTCCATAAAGGCGAATTTGCCGGCCTCCTTCCAAAAATTAAGATGGTAGATTATGGGGTTACCATCATTCGCCCTCTCATCTTAACTGAAGAGCAGTTGATTAAAGAGTTTGCAAAAACCTATGGATTTTCTAGAATTACTTGTCAGTGCCCTGTAGGACAAACTTCAAAGAGAAAAAAAACTGATGATCTCATTAAAGACATTGAAGAGCACTTCCCACATGCTCGCACAAATCTCTCACAAGCTGCGTTACTCTATGGATCGCAAAAGGCAAATCATGCTGGAGGTAGTATGGCAGCGGCCAATGGATCCTCTACAAGCACTTGAAAAGTTACGCTATAGGTAGATATCCCAACCTCAGACCGCTCTTCAGGGCCCTTAAATAATCCATCCCGTACTCTCTGGAGCTTTTTTCTTCGTTGTAAATTAATTTCTTGAAAAATCTGCCGAATTTTTTTATTTAGAAAGCGCTCCCCCTTATACCCTGGAAAGTCTTTTTTGACAGCAGGCAAAAGGGCTGATTGGACGATTTTAAATATCACCGCCTCTTTAGGATCCACTTCAAAGTTTGGACGTAATTCTATTTTTTTATAAAACCCCTGAATAGAAACTTTTACATAGTAATGAAAGGCACGCTCTCGTATTTCTGTCTCTTCTTTCTTTTTAAATTTTAGATTCTTTTTTTTAAATTTTTCAAAAAGAAGATCAATCATTGCAGGCCGATCCTGCTTCTCGTTCTCTTTTGTGATCTCGCCTGTTAAATAGGGGTAAAGATGGGCGGCCACATGTGCCTGAATAGATGTATACACACCAGCTACCAGCTGCACCTTTTCTTGAGTACTATGGCTCGTTTTTCCATCTTTTGGGTACTCTATTTCTGTCATAGATCGGATACATAACATGTACACATCTCAATTTAACTGTTGAAAATATCATTTATTAAAAGTTAACGTCATTTTTATCATCCCTTTTTTTAATTTGCGGCTACCCAAGAGGCTTTTATGAAACAGTATACCATGTATGCAACAACGCTCCTTCTCTCACTTTCGAGCTTTATGTCAGCTGAAATTGAAAATGAAAAGATCTACATCCCTAAAGAGTTCATTGAGCTTACAGATCAAGGAGCGCTTTTATTTCTCAGCGATGAAACTATTCTATCAAATGCTCTCTTTTTTGATGAAAATGGCTACTTTGTCTACGATGCAAGAAGTATAGACACAAGCAGCCTAGAAGACGATGAGTAAAAAGAGATCTTGTATCACTTCAAAGGCAATCTATGTCATTTCACTCATTTGATGCTCTCAACGAACCAGGTTGGAATCCCCTCTCTTCAGATATAAGTGAAGAAAGGAGGCAAAAAAATGGTTCTGATCTCAAAAAGGCCCTTTCGTTAATTGCCTTACTCCAGGAGCTTCCAAGAGGCTACCGCCCACTTCTTGACGAGTTCCAGCTTTTTAATTTTAATCCGCTGACTCAACAAGTAACGCAGAAGGAGTTGAAAGAGTTGCATCATGTCATAAGTGAGATGTGTGTGATTTTCGATAAACCCTCAAATCGCATCTTCTACTGTAGCGAGAAATTGGATGCACTCGAGCTGGAGGTCATTCAAGCCTACCTGAAAGAGCTCATCGGTCAAAATCTTGAGTGGAATACTGTTGATGAAGGCACCTGGGAAGATTTATGCGATGAGTTTTCACAGCACACCCTTTTACTTGAGCTGCAAGATAATGGAACAGTCACTCTTTCACAATCCTCTTCTGTAGAATTGGACACTGAAGCAGAGGCTTCAGAAAAAAGCGA
>JAQGPK010000045.1 GCA_028293095.1 Chlamydiia bacterium
TTGAAGAGACTGTACTATTTCAGTCGAATACCTTTTACTGAAATCTTGGGTGGAGAGCATGTGACAGCGGTGATACAGCAGGGCTTTTCCCCTATTTTCGTTAATTGCCATAGTGTATGTAAAAGCCATCTTTACCTTATCACCTGTACGGGTTGTTGTTATAGCAGGTATTTCGATTTTGATTTCTACTCTTCCATTAAGTTTTGAAATCACTTTTTCCCCATGCTCAAATGCAATGGAGTCGACTGCAAAAGCAAAAGTGTGTCCTTCTTGATCGTGAATAGGCTGTGAGGTGGCCTCACTAAAACAACGCAAAATTCGCTTATGGTACAAAATTTTTGTGCTACCTAGATTTGGAATAGTAATCTTTAATTCGGGAGCTTTGATGAGTCTTGTACTTTGGCTTTGAATTGTTATCCATTTTTTAATATTTTCTTGTACAGCAGCCATCGCAAACTGATTTGGTTGAGAATCCTCCTGAACCCGTTCTGACAGTTTGCTCGACGTAATCTGAGCTGCCTGCATAGCTCTAGTTAGGCTTTCTATATCTACATCTTTTTCTAATCCCTTTTCTTCTGATTGCGGCGTGGTGAGAGTTCGATTTATTTTCTTTTTTTGAGAAGATGAGAATTGACTTTTCAATAAGAGGGTATTTAGCTTTTTTTGATGAATATGTTTGGCAGCTGTGATGGTCGAAAATATTTCTACGGACAAACTTTTAAGATCTCTTGTTATAGAGGACCATTTATCGAATAAGAGGCCATACGATGCAATAAATGAAAAATAAGCCCTTAGAATCAGCTTAGCTTCTTCTTTTAAGATTTCCCGATTATTAATGCATTCTGGTGACTCATTCAAAATAGTTTCTATTTTTCGAAATGTTGGATTTTCATAATACTCAGTCACAAATTTTGTATAATGGCATGTAAAGAGCTTTTCGTATTTCTCGAGTGTTTTCAGAATTTCTAGCGTGTAGTTTGTGGAATCTGTTTCTGAATGAAAGTTGTAAAAATAATCAAGTTCTCCTAAAAAATCATTCATTGCATTGATGATTTTTTGGGGAATATTCAGAATATTGCAAAGGAGAGGGCGATTTAATGATAAATAGTGAAGGTCACAAATGGCTTTATCCAGTAGAGAGCGTGTCTCTCCAGTAACCTGTGTCGAGGCGACTGTTTGCATCTGTTTTAGTAAGTAAGGCAGTTGTTTTTCTTGTCCACCAGTGAGTGTTTGCTCCATAATAAGCAGCATATCTCTATAATTTGTGCTTGAATTATGGGTAATCCCGATTTTATTTTTCGAGAAATTGATAAAATCATTTCTTATAGAATCTGTAATAAATGCAACATAACTTATTATATCTATTTTATTTAAATTAAATAAACAAGTTGCCTGAATTTTTTTCAATGAATTAGTTGCAGTGCCTAGTATAAATTTAAAGAAAGCCGCTGACTTTTCTTTACTCTCTCTTTTTGCTTTAACGATTCGAGCAATTGCTCTTACATCGACATCTTTTTCAAGCTCTTCAAGTTCTTCTAATAGTCCGCAATCCTTCAGTGTGCCCTTTTCGGTTTCCGTTAATTCCGTAGATTTTAAGGAGATTGTATCGTATGTCAGGTATTCATCTGATAGTCGCCGTTGAAGCGAACGTACTTTTATACTCTCTCTATTTGTCGTTGAATGAGTTGAACTTGATGAGGGGAGGGCAGTGAGTGCAACTGCTGTAATGTCTAAGGAGCTATCTTGTTTACTTGTGTTTTGTTGAACCTGTTGTTCGATTACTATCCGTTCTTTTTCTGAAATGGCGCTCATGATATTCTTATTATTTTTTTATAAAAATTATATAATAGTATCAAATTAATAGCAAGTGAACAAGAAAAATATAATCCTGAGATTAATTTGTGGCATTCTATAAAACTGAAGAAGGGGATATTTGATAAAATCTAGGGTAGAGTTTGTGGATTCAATCAACACTCTACCCTGAAATATCTCTATGCATTAGCTGCTATTTTTCTTCATCTTCTTTGGCATCTGCCATTAAAGCTTCAGAGAGAAGTGCAATGCCTGCTAAGGATGCCGCAAAGAGTAGGGTGTGCTTGATAACTTTCGCAGGGTCAATCACTCCAGCCTCTAGAAGATTTTCTACTTTTTCGGTGAGTGCATTGAAGCCAAAATTTGCAGGAGCTTTAAGAACTTCTCCTAGAATTACAGAACCATCTACGCCTGTATTGGATGCAATCTGTCGAACAGAGACCTCGCACGCTTGAGCGACGATCTTAGCGCCGAGAGCTTCATCACCTTCAAGCTGGAGAGTTTGAATTGCTTTTGCCGCTCGAAGAAGCGCAACCCCGCCTCCTGGAACAATACCGCTTTCGATCGCAGCTTTTGTAGAGCTCAAACTGTCTTCAAATGCTTGCTTTTTGTTTTTCAGCTCTGGCTCGGTTGCAGCCCCTACTCGAATAACAGCGATACCACCAGAGAGTTTTGCACGTCTCTCTTCAAGCTTTTCTTGTTCATAGCTGCTAGTTGTGATCTTGATTTCAGCGTCAATCTGTTTGAGGCGCGCTTGAATGAGCTGTTTATCGCCTTTTGTACTAACAATTGTTGTGTTGTCTTTAGTGATAACTGCTTTGTCTGCAGTTCCGAGGTGTTCAACGGTTGCATCTTTGAGCGCAATGCCTGCATCTTCTGAGATCAGTGTTGCATTTGTAAGTACAGCGATGTCTTCGAGCATTGCTTTACGACGATCTCCAAAGCCTGGCGCCTTGACGGCAGCTACTTTGAGCGAGCCTCTCAACCTATTAACAACAAGTGTTGAGAGAGCGTCTCCATCAATGTCTTCGGCGATGATAAGGAGCTCTTTTCCAGAGGCTGCAACTACCTGAAGAATAGGGAGAAGGTCGTGAACGGAGGAGATTTTTTTATCGTAGAGAAGAACAAATGCATTGTGCATTTCGGTAGTCATTTTTTCTGCATTCGTACAGAAGTAAGCGCTCATGTAGCCTCGATCAAACTGCATCCCTTCGACAATTTCAATCGCAGTATCGGTAGCTTTTGCCTCTTCAATCGTGATAACGCCATTACGGCCGACCTTTTCGATTGCCTCACAAATAAAAGAGCCAACTTCTTCGCTATTGGAGGCAGAAACTGTTGCAATGTTGCGAATTTCTTTATTGTCTTTTACTGGAATTGCTTGTTGCTCAATTGACTTGATAACAGCTTCAACAGCTTTATCCATCCCGCGCTTTACTTTAATTGGACTTGCGCCTGCAGAGATATAGCGAAGACCGTTTTCAACAAGACAGCGAAGAATTAATACTGTAGTTGTTGTGCCGTCACCACACTTTTCTTTGATTTTTTGGACAGCTTCCTTGGTCATTTGAACGCCCATATTCTCAAAGACATCTTTGAGCTCAAAGTCGCGGACAATGCTGCTGCCATCATTTGTAATTGTAGGCGCGCCCCAGCTCTTTTCAAGACCTACATTTCGCCCTTTTGGTCCGAGTGTAAAGGCAACGACGTCGGCAAGCTGCTTGATACCAGATAAGAGTTTTTGTCTTGCTTCTTCTTCGAAAATGATATCTTTTGGTGTTTGAGACATGGCGTGCTCCTTTTCAACTTTTTTCAGAAGTAAAAGATATACCTGAAAAGAGCGCTTTTTAGCAAGGAGTATCGCTATTTTTTAGCAGATAAATAGATTGAGTGCCAAATGCTCAGTTTGAAAAGAGTTGCTTTTATCCTCACTTGGCAGCTATCACTATTTTTTGAATATTTTGCAATCGACTACCAAGAGGATTAACATGCTACTGCCAAAATTACAACTGAACCTACAAGTTGGAGATTGCTGTACAGGATCTAATTGTTGCAGCAGTAAATCAAGTGCCAAAGCTGTATCGTTTACTGGTACCGATGGGAAAGAAGATGCTGAGGCGCCTTCGGATTTGAAACTTATTTTAGATTTTGTAAGTAATGGAACAGAAAAAATTTGGCAAGCGCGTCCTTTAAAAACAGGCGAAGGACTATTAAAAAGAGGGGAGCTTTACCAAACGTCGCTTTCGAATTTTTATGATGAATGCCTTGTAAAATCTTACGGGATAGAGCTCATAGCGATTGTTTCTGCCTGGCAAAATATAGATTTTGTATCGCTTTATAAAAACGCGGTTTCTCTCACTGCATCGCATGTGAAGGTTATGAATGATGCCCTAACCGATATCGGAAGCGTCAATAAAGAGTTTTTTGATTTTGTAATTGAACAGGTCAAAGCAGTTTCTGATAAGCCTGCAAAGGAGAAGTCGATTGCACGGACGGTCTCGCCAAAGCTACGGGATGAGCAGGAGGAGAGCGCTTCAGATTTTGATCCTTTACCCGACTTTTCTAAAACGGATCTAAAGAGCATAGAGAGTGTTGAAGTTGAGATTTCTGAAGATGAGAAAGAGGAGCATAGAGAAGAAAAAACTGAGATGGTAAAATCGAAACGGCTAAGTGATGTGAGTATTGATGATAAAATACATTTAGCTTTTATGGATGCTGCAAAAGCGAGACCTGTGCTTCTTGATTTTAGATCCCTTCAGTCAATTGCGATGAAATTATCAACTCTTCGCTCTCAAGAGAATGGTCAGCCAAAAACTCTGGCCGAGCTCTCTTCTCGAACGCAGATCCATAGTGCACTTACTCAAGATGAGGCTTCAAAGCTGATATCTTTTGTAAATTGTATTGCGGATGTGTGGAAAAAAACGAAACAGATTAATGTTACAAACGCAAATAAAGCAATAAGTGAGCAAGTTCGTCGAACTGATAAAGAGGATCTTGAGACGGAGGTAAAGCGTGCGTACTGGGCGGTCCTTGTGAAAATGGT
>JAQGPK010000064.1 GCA_028293095.1 Chlamydiia bacterium
TATTGATCATTGTCGTGTTGATAAAAGACACTTTCTACCGGTATTTTCTTCTCTGCTGCTTCTCTATTTCGAAAGCACAAAGAAAGAAGAGAATATGGAAGCGCAATGATCGATTCGATAGCAAATGTAGCTGATAAACAGAGCACCAGACCGACAACTTTGATTACTTTCTGAACTGTCTGTACTCCACTTATTACTGGATATTTCCATTTGTTAGATAGCTGCGATTTTAATTGCTTTGACCAAGTAAATGGCTGATACTCTAACCAATTAACAAAACGTAACTCCATAGCTCCTCCGATTAAAAAATTAGTAAAAACCTATCATAAATTTACAATCCTAGCTATTAGAAATTATCTATTTTTCAAATAGCTTCCCATTTTTGCTAACTTCTTATAAAGTATCAAAAAATAAGGAGGATATTATGTATTTTAGAGTGTTTTTTAAGTCTCACGTGCTTGTTTTCTTGTTTTCTCTTTTCCTTTCCCTGTCCTCACTCTGCCAAACAGCTCATCTCGAGGCAGGTGGCTGGGGGAAAACAGATAAAGCCTTTGAACATGAAGGGGTCAAGTGGAATAGCGTATACTTTGATATGAATGGGCTCGACTTCATAGCCTCTATTCCAAATTATTCAGGAGCTGCGCTTCAAAATAACGATGCAACAATTCGAGGTAACGCTAATGAAAAGGTAGGCTATGCAATTGTATCCCCCTTTAATCCCGATTTTACACCTCCAAAATCCCTAAAGAAATTTATAAAAATGGTTCAACAAAGTAATCCAGACTATACTGTAAAAGCTGTCAATGCTAAAAAATTAGGTGCAAAATATGCTCTTGATCTGACTCCAAAAAGCACAAACGAGAAAACTTTTTGGCGTTTTGTATCGACCCATAACCGTCTTATCCAGATGGTTACTGAGGATACTAACGAAAGTCGACGTTTCTACTTTTTTGATAGCCTGCGCATACAATAACTTTACAAACTATTCTTAAAATCCTTACGCAATAGCTTACCCAAAAAATCTTAGCGCTCTTGTATACAAGAGCGCCATATTCTTCATAATATTCAAAGCTAGATGTGATAATTAGCTTATGAGAATGCCAGTATGGACTCTTTACCTACCGTCAACTGAATTGATACGGTTAGATTCAGCATCATCTTGTAGGCCGCATTTATTATCTCTTATCCCATATTCTTTTTTAAAGAGGATACGATTTTCCTGCGATAAAGTGATGCTGGAGCCTTTATCAGATCAAATATTAACAGTAGTGAGTGAACCACCTACTCAAGAGGAAGATTTCCATCCCGAATGGGAGTTTTACAGCGTATCAATCTCATCCCCTTTGCCTGTTTTCACTTTTTTCAACCTACAGTATGCGCTGTTGAGTAAATCCACTTGAATTTTTGGAGGAAAAGAATGAAGTCTACTCTTCAAAGGCTCTTTTAAGCGTGCGCGAAAAACCGATTGAGCACTTTCAGTAATCTCTTCTCTTCTGTCAAACCGATCAAATTGTAGCTTCTTTAAAAACTGAGGCGTATTCAAAAATTTAAAAAGGTTATCTTCCAGTAGACGAACGGCATTTCTATAGGTGTCATGTACTATACTGAGGACATTGTCAAGAATGAAATCCTTATCAGCAGACAGTAAAACGTTCATAGATTTTTTTGAATCTTGAGGAAGCAACTCAAAAAGAACTTGTCTACTTTTAGCCTTTAGTTCATTCAACTCCTGGAGAAAAAAATAATAGGAAGTGCCGCAACCACTATATCTCGGATACTCACAATAGTTCCTACTGTATACATGGGCATTTGCTCTTTGAACCACTTCTGTTTCAAGGCCTGCCCTATTGATTGCTGCTATAACTTGTTGTACATATGCTCCTCTTTGCTCTTGAGAGAGGACGACAGGGGCTATATTTTGATCTTGCATCCTAAGAGAGGCTACTGTATTTTTTCCAAGTAAGTGCATACATGCGCTTTTTATTACTGCGCCATAATGACCAAAAAACTGTACCACCGCTTGCCTCACTTTCTGAATGAGTAGCCGAACCACTTGATACAGAGAAAGTTTATCAATGTTCACATACCCTGAACCTACTGATTGTACAGACCCTACAGCAGCCATATTTACCTCACTATTTGAAAGTATTGATAAAATATACAGTTTTAGCACGGTTAGTACAACTGAATATCGCTTTTTTAAAATCGATATAAAGCCTCTCGTATTGCTAATGTAGGCTACAGTACCCCATTCTAAGCTGAGAATGTTGCACTTAATACCTCACTCAATGCACTATACATGACTTGATAGAACAGAGATGCTCTTGTTGCTGAGTAGAGCATCCGTCTCTTTTACTACTTCAGTACTCCTCTTCTGACGACGACATTGAGAGATTCCAACAGCACTCAAGACACATAAAGCAAGAGAGGCGACTCCTGCAACCAATCCAGTGAGAGCTTTTGTAGATAATCCCCGACTTACCGGCTCAGGCTTACATCGAGTAGATAGAGTGTTATTATTCTCTGCTATGCAATCAAAATTATGATATTCATTTAAAACTGTTCCATAAAATGCAGCTTGTTTTTCAGCAGACATCTCTAGCACATAAATATTTTTTTGTGCATCTGTTGCATTAGGATCGATAATCATTTGACCAACACTTCCTATAGCCGCTGCAATGCGTGTCACAGTATAAAAATCAGGAAATAAAAGACATGTCGCGGCTTGTAAATCATGCATTGGATAAGTACCGTTAAGAAAGCAAGGCGCGTCTAAGTAAGGAATGACAGCAGTTACTCCTGCCATTTGCTGAGATACGGGATTCGGAATTTGCTGTAGTGCCGAGACCTGTTCTTTTGTCCATAAAAGTCCAGGCTGTTGAGTTAAATCTAAAGGAGCTTGCAAAATAGTGATGTTATACTGCTGACAAACCGAGAAAACATGTTGAGCTGCCGGCGAATCAAAATAAAAATTAGCTTCTGAATTTTTTTGATCATCAGGCACGTCAAAGGGAGCATTACAACCTGCTTCTCGGCTTAAGCATCCTCCCATAATCGAAATGGCATTAATGTTTTTAGCAAATGCTCCAGGAGTCAATCCATTTTGAGCCTCCAAATTGGCAAGCTCAGTGAATGTTTTTGATAATTCTGTTAACGCTGCTGTGGATATAAGGATAAGAGGCTTATCTGGAGACGATTGAGAAATTTGATCGGCGGCAAACTTATAACCAGGTGTTGTTTGCATCTGCATAGTCACTTTGGGCCATCCACCAACATTTGATTCACCATCATGACCATAAAAATGAGTCGCATTAATGGCTTGATTCATTTCATCAATTGCTGTTTGATTATTCTCAATCGCAAGAGGAGCTATAGCACCTGGATAAACCCCTATATTTTGATTCTCTGTAAGCATCAAAAATTGCATTGTATTTTGCTCAGTTTGAATCAATTCGGTATTGCCTACACAAGGCACAATGCCTACAATTTCAACTTTTTTGCTTTCTTTTGAACCTGTGTTTTTTGCAGCTGCCGCCAAAAATTGAACTAAAGCCATTCCATCATCTACTCCGGGGTCTAGCTCAAGATAGAGAATTCGTAAAGTGTCTTGGGGAAATAGTTGGTTATAATAAGAAGAAAATGGCTCTGCTTTACTTGAAAAAGTTGCTGGAATTTCTCTTGATGATATCTTTTGAAGCTTTCTTACACTTTTCACAGCAACTGCATCTGACTCTTTCTTATCTGATTCATCAGTACGTGTTCCCAGCCATCTCCCCAACTTAGTTCCTATCTTATAGGCAATAGATGGGCTGTGATTGACAGTATCAACTGTTGAAGACTGCAGATCATCATTCAGAGTAAGATTTGCCTGCGGAATAGAAAGCAAAGCCGCTTCTTGTGTTATTGAAGAGTAAGCGGCGGTAGTGGCCAAGAGATTACTAAAAGCACTTATCATAGATATATTTCACAATAAAAGGTTGTATTTGTCTTTATTAGTTATCTTAAGTTTGTGTTATTTCAAGCACAATATTCGGATGCTGCATATTTACTTGAGCCGGGGCGAATACCCTTAAAATATGCAAGAATGTCTCTTGTGCTTTGCGTGCTG